>MNYL01000138.1 GCA_001873075.1 Fibrobacteres bacterium CG2_30_45_31
AGCCCAGATGGAGTCGTATTGCACTTTTTTTGCGAGGTGTAATATAGTATAAATTAATTTATACATAAAAAATCAAGTCATTTTTAGAAGGAACCGATATTCAAATTTTTAAGTTATAGGGAAGCCTTGCAGGTCTTTTTAAAATGTGAATGTCTAAAAAATATTGACTTTCTCACAAAAAATTCGAAGAAGCTGTTGATTTAATTTTGCATCTTTCTAAGACTTTTTTCTTCATTTTTTGTAGTTCCTAAAGCTAGAAGAAACGAGCCTTTATAAGGGTCGTAGCTTTGCGTTGTTCACGATTAAAGAAAATCTATTTCAGAGGTATTCGGAGTAGAATCAGACGGGAGTCTTTTTTTAACTGGAGGGAAGAATATTCTTGAACCCTTATTTTCGCGAGACAAAAAAAGCACCCCATAAGGGATGCTTTTTTATAAAAAGTCAAAATTTTAGTTTTTGCCTTTTTGTGCTTTTGTTAAACCTAAACGGTTTCTGTACTGATAGTAAGAAGCTTTTGACACCTGAGGGAAATTAGCGACAACGTCATTGAAGGACGCTCCTGAAGTGATAAAGGTCTTGATAGCACCTGTATTATTTGAGCGAATTCGAGTTTTCCCTTTAGACTTCGAAGAATTCTTTTTTTTATATCCACTAGGAGAAAAATCGAGATCAACGATATATTTTTTACCGTTGATGGTCGCTATATAAGCCTCAACGTCAGCATTCCATTTCGGTTTAATGATGGAAACGCTCATATTCATACCTCTTTGGTTTGTTTTGTTGATTTTTTATGACTGTAAAATGTAGACAAAAAGTTTGTATTCACAAGGCTATTAGAAAATAAACGTGATGGGGATTATAATCCTCCCCCACAGTTTACACCTCAAATATTTAACAGTCTTGCTTTTCATTCAATAATTTGTACGTTTTAAACCAACCTTTTTTCCGAACGCATACAACCTAACTGTTACTTTGTAATACTTTTGATACCCTATAGGTGTCAGTAGAATTAGCGATGGAACCTAATCGGTACCCGTATAAAACATCGGATTGACTTATCCTCCATATATATGATATCAAATATTGAGTCTGTTTTTGATGTGCTTTGAAAAATCAGAGATTCCTATTTGAGTACCGCATTACTGAGGGAGATTGTATGTCAGCCCTCTACGGTAATATAAACAAAGGAATTTTTTTCTAACCAAAAATTTCAAATTGTGATAGTCGCATTTGGAGTAATGAATGTCACGGGGTAAGAAATTTATGCTTTAAAGGCAAAACGGAGTCGAACTGATTTTGAGCGAGGATTGTTGTAACGTTCTTCTGCACTGGATCGTATTTCGGTTTCAAAAATTTGACTGTAGAGGCCTTCCGCTTTTCCTTTTTCAAAGGATCTGACAACGCGATTGTCTTCGCCAGAGTGAAAAGTCAAAAGAACAACGCGGCCACCTTCGTTTAAGCAGTAAGGTAAAGCGGCTAAGAAAGTTTCAAGAGCAGAAAATTCGCCATTGACTTCGATGCGGATTGCTTGAAAGGTGCGACGGATGGCTTTGATAATATAATCTTCATCTATTAACCACTGATTGAGCGTTTTTCGTATGGTGTCAGCGAGTTGTTCGGTGGTGGTAATGGAACCTTTTTTACTGACAATGGCTGCGGCAATTTCTTTGCAATAGGATTCATCACTATTTTCTTTGATGAGAAGTGCGAGTTTCTTTTCTGATATGGTAGCGAGAAGTTCGGCTGCGGATCGCCCTTTTTCTGGGTTCATACGCATGTCGAGAGGCCCATTACGTTTAAACGTGAATCCTCGATTGGGATTGTCAATTTGCATAGAAGAAAAGCCTAAGTCGGCGAGTATAATATCCACTTTCGAGATGCCTTGACTTTCGAGAATTGCGGGAAGGGCTGCAAAGTTAGAGTGTATGGCGGTAAAAACATCCGGGCCAAAACCTTCTTTTCGAAGGCGAGCTTCTGTTTTTGGTTGTTCTACTCGATCCACATCTAATCCGAAGAGTTTTCCCCCAGGAAGGAGTTTGGGGAGTATTTCTCGGGCATGTCCTCCATAGCCAAGAGTGGCATCCACGGCAATTTCTCCGGGTTGAGGGCGAAGAATCTCTAGGATCTCCTGGACACAAATGGAGCGATGAGTTCCGGCGGGGGTATCACCGCGCGCGATGACTTTTTCGATGTCTTCCTGATACTTGAGCGGGTCAAGTTCTTTATATTTTTCGGCAAATTTACGAGGATGGGACCCTTGATAACGCGGTCGGCGTTTGTGAGGTTCTTCAGGATTTATGGGCTCCATAGAGGCTCTCGTTTGAAAAGTTTGTATCAAGTGAAGCTCATATATAGCTTTCCAAGAAGAATCCTGTGGCTTTTTCGGGGTAGGTATCCTGTATACAGGGACTGATTTTGTGCCGCTTTAACTAAATTTGCGATGCATTTATTGTTTGTTTTCATACACATTGTAATTAGGGCGAATCGTTTTGAAAGTAGGCATCCCTCGAGCTTTATATTATCACTCCTATCCAGGTCTTTGGGAGACCTTTTTTGAAGCACTGGGCATGGAAACGGTTATTTCCGAAAAATCATCCCGAACGACAGTGGAAATAGCGGCTTTGGTGACTGAAAGTGAGCATTGCTTGCCTCATAAGCTGTTTGATGGGCATGTCCATTCTCTGGTGGGTAAAGTGGATGCTGTTTTTATTCCCCGCGTACTTTCGATGGTGAACAAATACATTTGCTGCACCAAGTTTGGGGCTTTGCCGGATGCTTCCAAGTGTGGTGTGGCAAAAGATATTCCTGTACTGACTTTTGATATTAATGAAACGGCGCGTCCTTTGCGCAAAAGTTTAGTGGATTTTGGGGTGAGCCTTGGGTATAAAAAGAAATTGGTGAAGCTCGCTACCGCAAAAGGCTTTGCCCGGATGGCTCTGGAGTTAGAAAAGCAGCAAAAGGCGAACGAAAAATTACCGGATCATGATCGGTTTTTATTGTTGGGACACCCTTACACATTGCATGACAGTTTTATTGCAGACCCGATTGTGCGTAAGCTTCGGGCTTTACAGATCCCAACAGAACTTATGTCTTTTCAGGTAGATGATGTTCCGCGGTCACATATTCGCTGGTGCTCTTTTAATAAGATGTATCAAAAATTGCTGCACTTGGATCCAAAAGTATATAGCGGCGTTGTTCAGATTAGCACCTTTAATTGTGGTGCGGACTCTACCATGGTCGATGGGTTCAGAAGGGTTTGCCAAAAACGTGGGATTCCCTTTTTGGTTTTAATGGTGGATGAACATTCGGGTCAAGCAGGTCTAGAAACCCGATTGGAAGCTTTTGTGGATTCTCTTATGTGGAAGAAAACGCTTCAGAGGGTGGAGGGTGCTCATGCCTGAAAAAATGGCAATTCCCAATTTGGGCAATTATACCATTGCGCTGGATTCCGCTGTAAGATCGATGGGTATTGAACCTTGGAGTTCCACTTCTACATCGGCTCATGCGATGGAGTTAGGCATTGCAGCTTCGTCTGAATCTCTTTGCCTCCCCTTCAAAGCCCACTTGGGGCACTTTATAGAAGCCGATGAAGCGGGTTGTGAAAATGCGCTTATGGTGAATAGCATGGGAACTTGTCGTTTGAGCTATTACCGAGAGCTTATTGAAAATATTTTGAAAGATCAGGGCCGTAAAATTCGCATTTGGGGCTTAGGTTTTGATGGGATCAAACCACCGGTGATTCGCCATTTTGACCCGGATACAATCCCTTTTGTGAAAGCGGTGCTGCTTGCGATGGAAAAAATCAAGGTGATTGATACCTTGGAACTTTCCGCTTGGAGAGTGCGTCCGCGGGAGCTTCATCGAGGCGATACCAGCGATCTTATGCGCAAAAGCTTGCAGGAACTTTCAGAAACCAACGTCAAGCGCGAAGTCAAAAAACTGCATAAGGCTTTCACTGAGCGTTTTGCGGCCATACCGCAAAATCAAGAGATGCAGCCTTTGCGTGTGGGTTTGATTGGCGAAGTGTCTGTGCTCCGCGATAAAACACTCAATCAGAATGTGGAAGAAATTTTGGGAAATTTGGGTGTGGAAGTGCGAAACTTCTTTTTGCTCGGGGCCGAACTGGGAAATATTTTCGGTGTTCGTGTGGGCAAAACAAAAGCATTTACACGTAAACAACTATCTAAAGTCGCTTACCCTTATTTGAAAAATCCGGTAGGGGGACACGCCTTGGATTCTGTGGCGCACTCGCTTCTTTGTGCGGAAGAGGGCTATGATGCCATGGTGCATTTATGCCCTACAGGGTGCATGCCTGAAGTGAGTGTGCGACCGATTTTGGCGGCTATTAGTAAGGATAAAAATATCCCGATTCTGGAGTTGTCTTTTGATGAGCACACGAGTCCGGTGGGGGTTACCACCCGATTGGAAGCGTTTGTAGATATTTTGAACGGCCGCCGTGTCCGTAGTAGAGGATAATGATGAAAAAAGTGTACTTAGGTGTCGATGTAGGTTCTATTAGCATCAACTATGTAGTCATGGATACTTCGAAGGAAATATTATTCCAATCTTACGTGCGTGCTAGCGGAAACCCGATTCATGCGGTTTTGGATGGTTTGAAAGCAGTGGCTACGTTTATGGAGACTTTGCCTAGGACTGTGGTAGGTGCCGTATGCACTACTGGTTCTGGCCGTGAATTGACTGGGGCCTTGCTCGGCGCGGACTTAATCAAGAATGAAATTTCTGCACACGCGAGGGCGGCACTTCATTTGCACCCGGATGTTCATACGGTTATAGAGATTGGTGGCCAGGATAGTAAAGTCACCATTTTGCGCGATGGCGCGGTGGTGGACTTTGCCATGAACTTAGTTTGTGCGGCAGGGACAGGGAGCTTTTTAGATTCCCAAGCGCGGCGTTTGAATTTGAGCATTCAAGAGTTCAGTGAAATTGCCATGCATTCCGAGAACCCCACCAATATTGCGGGGCGTTGTACTGTGTTTGCAGAAT
>MNYL01000072.1 GCA_001873075.1 Fibrobacteres bacterium CG2_30_45_31
TTTGCACCGGAAAAATCTAAAACCTGGACCCGACGCAATCTAGAAATAATGGCCTCGGCACGAATTTCCCCGAAATCATTCCCCAAATAATGACGATACTGTAGGTTGGCCCCTTCCAAATTCCGTTGATTGCCATTCAAGAGAGCTTGTTTCTGGGCCATCTGGCGCTCGCGTGAAAAAATCAAAGGTTCGTACAGGATGTCAACACTCGGAGAAAATAATGTCAATGGGCTATACTGCTGACGAAAATCACCGACGACCCAATAAAAATCTTCTCCGATATTGCCTTCAATATTCATCCAACCCACACCGATGCTTTTAGAAGCTGCAGAGAAATAATTCTGCATTCCAGCTTCCAAGCGCAACATAACATTGGCGCGAACATTTTCCCACGGGCGAAAATGAAAATCCAAATCAACGTTGACAAATTCATTACGTTCAGTATTAGGCATCTTATTCAGAGCATTGACATCCTGATCCGACTCCATCTCAGATCCAAGATAGACGGCACGGATGCTGCCACCGATTTCCAAACCGCGCTTTGCTTCTATTGAATCAACCTTGCTATCAAGAAGAGCCTGATTACTCTTGATTTCCGATGCTGCAGAAACTATAGAAGTGATTACAAGTAATGGGAGAATATATTTTTGCATCATGACCATACCTCTTTAGAACCAGACCTTGGTTTCTGCCTGGATGTAATGCGCATGCCAATCATTCTCCGAAACCGTTTCATCGGAATGCGTCGCCCATTTATATCGGAAATGTAAGCCAGCCCTAGGAGAAAAATCCCAGTCAAAACCTATCCCCAATGCAGTCTGCACATAGTTAATTGGTGCTTTTTCGTAGTATTCCTTTGAAGTTCCAATCAAATTATAATAGTCTGATTGAGAATTAACACCCGAAATAGTCAATGTACTCACCGTATATGCGTTTTCAGCACGCCAGGTTTCCAGACCAAGGCAACCCACCATATGGAAGGTCGGGGTCACAGCAACAGCGGGTTCAAATTGTCCATAGAAGCTCCACAACAGCATATCCTTCTGGGACTCACTGTAAGCCACAGGAGTAAATGTTTTGGAAATCCCAGAAATGGATGTGTACATCTGCATCATGATATTCCGATCCGTATTAAACCAATGCCCGATGTCGTATCCTCCTTCAAAGGAAAAGAAAGAAGACCACTTGGTATGCATTGGAACCGTTTGAGTTTTAATTTGATCTCCATTTTCGTAAGCCACAAAGGATTCCCATAGTTCCCATGTTCCTCCATAAAGACCCCCGCGCTGGCGATACATCTTATTCTGGGGAGTCAAAACACCCGCACGGTTAATGTAAGCACTGGTATAATTAGCATTGCCAGAATCGGCCCAGAAAAGCGCATTATATTTGGTCCAAGAATTCATACTTTCCCACATATTCCGCCCATTAAGCCTATAATTAAAGAGTAATACGTCCTGCCCTTTTTCTAATTGTCGATGTTGCCCATATTGCACACCGATACGGCCACGGTTGAACTCCGGCTCAAACTTAAAGTTAATACCTGCCATGTTCGACCCGTAACGGAGAGAACCGGCATTCAAATACATTTCATCCTTACGCCAGCTGCGAAAACGAGAAGGATCTGTCATGCCATAAGGAGAGAAAAATTCGTTCTGAAAATATACCGCTTCGATCGTTGTCGGCAGAAAATCAAGATGTTTATCCTGAGCTTTAACATAAATGCCGATAGCAGGAGAAGACGTTTTCGTTTCAAAGGCATCCTTATCATATGCTTTTGTTGAGGTCGTATCTACATCACTGAATTTAACAGAATCCGACCAGCTCAACCCTACATCCGCCATTATGTATAACTTCGGAACCACATTACCCTTGATGTCCATAGAGGCAATCTGAGGATTTTCAAAAACGGGATTATCAGTTCCAAATCGCCATTGCCTGTAAAATTCCGGTTCATAAATAATGTCTTCATCGAAAAAGACCCCCATATAATTTACACCTAGCGTCATTGTCTCAAAAAGTTTAGTCTTCGCAATACGTCCATGATACACAGAGCCACGGAAATCGTAATCGCCCGTCATTTCCAACTCACTAGGTTGCCCACCATATAAACGAAGACCATCGCGCGTTCCAGCATCCATATCCTTAGGATCAGAAAGCATCGCCTGAGCGATAAAACCAAATGGCAATTGATAGGCGTTCATAAAGACACCACCAAAAGATCGGTTTGTCCAGAAGGCTCGCCCCCCTTCCTTGACAGGTTTAAAAGCTTTTTCCTTGTAATAGGTGCTGACCGTTTTTTCGTCTTCGAAAGTTTCATATTGCCAGGAAAAACGAGGATTTGTTTCACGTTCCCACATGGTGAGCGGACTCGCATTTGCCCAAATCACACCACCAGCGGTCACATAGATACCAAACATCCCCGCACGAATATCCGTTCCAACATTCATTTCCTCATCAACGGAGGATCCCACATAATCTGTATTATGATTAAATGAAACACGTTCACTGTTATTACTTGGATTGCGAGTCGGTTCATCGGCCAAATAACTCGTATAGAGTCCTGACAAATCAAAAGGGAACCACAGGTTAGTCCATAAAGTCATGAACGAATTCGGTGTAGCTACTACGGACACTTTGAGAAAAGCATCCACAGAGGTACGAGCCTTATCGTTTCCGACGGCGGGAGACCACTCCGAGTAATGAAAATTTTTAACACGGAAATCCATGATACCGGAAGCGGCAATCGGGGAATCATCCTTGCCTATCAAAGTCGATTCCAAGTCACTGGACAAAGTATCAATCTTCGCCTCAATGGAATCCAATTGAATCTCAGGAGATGTAGTAGCCCACGAGACAGAAGCGGCAATGGCTAATAAGGGTAAAATCTTATGCATACAATCCTCTTAAATCTTATTCCGGAAGGGATAGTTTGCAGGACCTTGGTACGGCAGACCATATTTCTTGATAACGATATCGTCAATCCAGACCTTGAATTCGGTGTTTTCATCTTTACGAACCTCAAGACGGAATCCCTTGAAATTACTCCAAGCGAAAGGCAAAAGGACTTCTCTTTGGTTTTTAATATCCCAATACACACCCGTCTTGCCAAACAATTTTAGTGGAATGCTGAAATGTTTCCATTCCTGAGTAATTTCGCCTAAACTTTTAGAACGTAACTTGACTTGCATGGATTCACCATTACTTTTAACACCGTCATCCACAAGCACAAAAAGTGCATTTTCACCGCCCTTATTGCCCTTAAGCCAAAAATCCAGCACTCCGTCTTCAAAATATGGAGTCAAATCGACAGATCCGGCGATACAAATAGCAACCCCCGAATAATCACTTGCAATCAATTCTATTTCCATGGAAAGCGCGCCTTCCTTGGCATACTTGTCGGTCATGATGGGCTCTGGATTTTCACGAGGATACTGATAGGTGTATCCACCCCCTCGTGGAATAGCTTCTCGCATCACCACGGTTACGACATCTTTATCAAGACGGAAAGGCTTTGCGTCCTTCATAACAAAACGGGTCGCATCACGATCCCGATAATCCTCAAATCCGGCGAAAGTAAACGATACAGCACACAACGCTAGTATCGCTATCCTTGTCAACAAAAGAGAAATGGGCTTTTTCATAAAAAATAAAGTCTCCGCAAACCAACAACAGGCTCGAATATAATTTGTTTTCCGCCCGAAAAATAGGATTTTATCTCAAGTAGCGGAGCTTTTATCATGGTAAAAAAGTATTTTCTTTCGAAAAGAATCTTTTTTGAGCTAAAAACGCAGGTTTCTATTGTGTACACTTTCTATAAATCTGCAAAAAATATCTGAACAAGATGATGTCTATTTAGAATAGCATTTCACTTCATTAGACTTAGAGTCATCCAAGGACAACCCATGAATGTAATCAGGCCCTTTTTTAATGCAATACTCATTCCTGTATTCGGACTCATCGCGTGCGGAGGAGACAATGGAGATTCAAACCCGGTTACGCCGGAGAGTTCTAGTAGCATCGAAATCGTTAGTAGCAGTTCTTCTATTGCACTATCCAGTTCTGATGGTGGCATCGACTATAGCCCCGCTATTCGAATGAACAAACTCCTTGGCAAAGGCATAAATTTGGGGAACTCCTGGGATGCGGGTCGGAGTAATGCCGATGTGAATACGGTATATGATTATTCGGATGACTATTGGAGTAATCCGATTCAGGACGAATGGTTTACCATCGTCAAAGCGGCGGGGTTTAATTCCATCCGCTTACCCGTGCGCTGGAATCAGACCGCCGAGAACGTTGCTCCTTACACTTTACAAGCCTCTCGCGTCGCGGGTGTGAAGGAAGATGTACGCATTGCGAATTCTCTCGGTATGCCTGTGATCATTGACGTGCATCATTATCTGGAACTCTACGCAGATCCTCTGGGACAGGAAGCAAAATTTTTTGGTATCTGGAGACAAATTGCAGAAGAGTTTAAAGATTTTAGCAACGATTCACTCGTTTTTGAAATTCTTAACGAATCCAGAGGAGCCTCTGATGCTTACCTTAATGAATTCATTGACAGCGTTTATCATATCATTCGTGCCACGAACCCAGGCAGAACCATTATCGTCAATCCCGGCAACTGGGGAAAATTTGAAGAAATGGCAAAATTGGTTTTGCCTGCAGACGGAAATATGATCATTTCTGGACATTATTATGATCCGTTCAGTTTTACTCACCAAGGGCATGATGATAGAGCATGTGGGGTTTTATGGGATACAACCGACCAGACAGCCCTAGCCACCATGGTCAGTGATTTTAAGAGCTACATTGCACTTGCTAAAAAACTTTTTCCTGGAAAAAACAAGACCTATATTCCTCTCAATGTTGGTGAATTTGGAGCCTCTTCGGCCTGTACTGATGTTTCAGATGCAAATCGAGCGAGCTATTTCAAAGACCTATTGGAAGTTATGAATGGACTTGGTTTAAGCTGGCACTACTGGGGGTTCACTGGAGTTGGCTTTGATGCCTACAATA
>MNYL01000004.1 GCA_001873075.1 Fibrobacteres bacterium CG2_30_45_31
CTGTCAAAAGGATGCGGCGAGTGCCAACGAAACGAGAATCCACAGAAATCGCACTCAGAAGGGATATGCCACTTTCACCTGGCATCACATGGTCAGAAATCACCAGGCCCACGAATTCACCACGAGTTTCAATTTCGCTCATCAATGTGCGACAATCCGCAGCGGACTCCGCACCTTCAATGCGAAAGAATGATTCTAAAGACTTCAAATCACGGACCACCGAATCTAAAACTTCGGCTTGATCATCTACGCAAATAATGTTAATTGTTTCCATATGCATTCCCGATTGGTAGTTTTATATTGAATCTAGTTTTTCCTGGCTGAGAGTCAAGAATTATTTCACCACCATAACTGTCTACAATACGTTTCACAATGGCAAGACCAAGGCCTAAACCAAAGGAAAGCCCATTTTTTTTGGTGGTAAAATCAGGATTAAAAATTTTTTCCTTAAATCCGTCAGAAACTCCAGGGCCATTATCGGTAATGCTCACCGTTACATCCGTTGCCGTGGCGACGCAAGCAAGGTGCACTTCCGGGTCCACAGTTTCCGCTTGAGCCAAAGCATCGCAAGAATTCTTGATGATGTTCACCCAAATCTGTGTCAACTCTGACATGTCTGCATAAATCAACGGCGAATTTTCAGAGGCATCCAAATCGGATTCCAACTTTATTCCCCGCAAATTCGGCTTCAAAAGGGCTATTGCATTTGAGAACGATTCGTAAATGCTTACGCCATCTTCTCTCTTAATGTTGCCGCCCCCGAGAATTTTGATGGATTTGACAATGCTCGTCGCGTGTTTCGCCGCAAGACGCATATCGCGAATATCGTGCCCAAGTTCCCAATAGCCCGCATGAGTATCCAGTTTCTTAATAAAATGCTTACCCAACTTTTCAGCTTCGTCCACTGAAGGAGCAACGCGGGCAAGAATTTTCGCTGTGGAGTTCGAAATGTGATAACGCTTTTCAAAATCTCGCGTAAGACTACGATAAGCTTCACTCGAAAAAATGGCGTTATAATCTTCGCCCGAGCGAAACATATCATATTCTTCTGGTAATTGTTTTTTGAGTGTGTCTTCTAAAAATGTCGCAACGAAATCTGTTTTTCTGGAAATGACACCAATCGCATTATTCAATTCGTGAGCAAGGCCCGCAGCAAGCTGACCTAGTGTCGACGTCATTTCAGAGCGATGCAAACGATGAAGCGCCGCCTCTTTGTCCGCTGCTTTTTCAAGAAGTCTGCTATTGCGAAGCGCAAGTTCGTAGACCATTGTGGGCACGAATTGTTCCACGAGGGATCCATATTTTTCTGGTTCCACCGCTTGAGTATTGGTGTCAATGTAAGCGACATTTAAATCTTCGACAACCGTCACTTCAGAGAAGCTTCGATATACTTGAGAAAAAAAGCTCTGCACACCAACAAAGGTGCCTACAGAGCCACGAAACATTTCATAAGGGACACCCGAAATATGGCAATCAAAGTTATCTTCCGGGCACCGTTGTCCAAGCACGCTCCCTGAGAGAATCAAGTAGAGGCGTTTATTCACCTCTCCTTGATGTGCAAGAACCTCGCCTTTCTTAAAAGAAATCTGGCGGGTCTTGTCAGAAAAATAGACGCGCTTTAAGCGGTCTATTTTATGTTCTAGTTCAACGTGCAGAGAAGCCATCCCGTTTACCAGTACTTATTTACTTTGCAACCGCAGTCGCAGGTACTGTCACTGTTGTGGGAGCATTTACGGAAGGAGCCGCGGGTACCGTTTCTACAACAGCGGCCTTGGGCTTTATGGCTGCCTTCGCAGCATCTGCAGTCACAAAGAAATGACATTGGGCGAGGAGATACATCATCGCATAAGTAAGTACCATACCCAGAACACCAATAGTAACGCCCACTTTCGCCATCCCTTTCGTATCAATATGACCCGTCGCATAAGCAAGGGCATTAGGAGGAGTACTGATTGGGAGACTCATACCGAGAGAAGAAGCAAATGCCACCGATACGAGGAGAGCCGTAACGCCACCCATAGGGTCCAGATTACCGCCCACAGCCACACCCACAGCAGCAATTAAAGGAACCATCAAGCTCGCAGTAGAAGTATGACTCATGAAATTCGCCATGAAAAGACAGATGATACCCACACCGATCATCAACCCGAACGCAGGCCAAGAGGCAAACGGAATGGAATTGATAAGATCAGCAGCGAGACCTGTCTTCTGAAGGCCCACACCCAAAGCAAAGCCACCCGCCACAAGCCACAACACATCCCACTCCATTGACTTCAAATCTTTTTTCGTAATAATGCCCGTCACCGTAAAAACGGCCATCGGAATCATTGCAATCGTATTGGAATCCAATCCATGAATCGTATCCCCAAGGACCCATAAAATAACGGTCACAGCAAAAGTAACGTAAACAGTTATCGCTTTAGGAGTCTTCATAAACTTATCACCAACCTTCAGTTCCATACTTTGTGCTTTAATGGTGAAAATCCTAGTCAGAAGAAACCAGGCAATTATAATGAGAATAATCACATAAGGAACACCAAATGCCATCCATTTGCCGAAAGAAACATTCAATCCCAGTTCATTCATAGCCTTCAAAGCAATCGCATTAGGAGGCGTACCGATTGGAGTTCCCATACCACCGATATTCGCCGCAAGAGGAATTGAAAGCGCAAACGCAGCTTTCGCCCCTACATCATCGTCACTGAACAAAGCAATCACCGGAGCCAAAATGGCAAGCATCATGGCTGTTGTCGCCGTATTGCTCATGAACATGGAAAAGATAGCCGTAATGATCATGATACCCAGCATCAGATACTTCGGCTGCTTGCCAAAAGGTTTGAGGAAGACTCGCGCCAGATTCATATCCAAACGATACTTTGTCGCCGCCGCTGCAAGAAAAAATCCGCCCAGGAAAAGCATAATGGTCGGATCTGCAAAGGTAGCCATAATTTCTTTGTACTTAATCAGGTTTTTAAACGTTTCTCCAGAAGCATCTGTCTGGAAGGGCAGAATACTGCTCGTCGAAACAGAGAGAAGCATGACCACAATCACCAGTACTGAAGTGGACCAGATTGGAATCGGTTCCAGAATCCAGAAAAGTGCCGCCATGGCAAAAATGGAAATGATGCGTTTTTCCACGGGGTTGATCACAACACCGAACGCTTCATAAGGGAGGAAATATACCGCAACCGCAATAAGCAATGCGATAATCATTTTTATGAACTTGGCTTTAGTCATAGTTGTTCCGGTTTGAAAGTTTTTCGGTTTTCTTTTTACAAAAAAAGGCAAGGGAGCCTCAAAACCGGAGGTAAAGTTAGCATCTTTTAGGCAAAAAGAAAGGGGACCCCAAGGACCCCTTTCTTTAAGAATTCCTCAAAAGTCCAACTTTATTGAGCTAAAAAAGCAAAAAATCCAAAATGGGAGAGAATAAGCATCATCCCAAAAACAATGACAATACCCACAAGGCCAAGAGTAATGCCCATTTTTGCCATATCCTTTGTTTTCACTAACCCCGTACTGTAAGCAAGCGCGTTGGGAGGTGTGCTAATCGGTAAACTCATGGCCAAAGAGCAACTGAGTGCGACGCCGATAATCACCCCATAGACACCTCCGATGACATCAAGGGAGGACCCCATACTAATACCGAGAGCTGCGACAATCGGCACAAGCAAACTCGCTGCAGCCGTATTACTCATAAATGTGGACATGAAAAGACCTATCAACGAAGCACCGACCAACACCGCAAAACCAGGCCAGGAAGCAAAAGGAATCGCCTGTAACAAATGTACAGCAAGCCCCGTCTTCTGAAGTCCTAGGCCAAGAGCAAAACCGCCAGCCACCAACCAGAGGACATCCCAACTCATCTTGTTAATATCCTTTACCGTAATCACCTGCGTCACAGAGAATACAGCCATCGGAATCATCGCGATCGTATTGGAATCCAAATGCAAAAAGTCTCCAATCATCCACAAAATCACAGTCAGTCCAAAAGTCACATAAACAATAATTGCTTTGGGAGTCGAGAGAAACTTGTCCCCTAATTTCAATTCCAGACTTTTCTTCTCGCTGGGAAAAAATTTAATCAGTATAAACCAGGCAAAAAGAACCATCACTACCATATAAGGCACCGCAAAAGCCATCCATTTTCCAAAAGAAATCGGAGCAAGGCCCGGAATCTCATTCATAACTTTCATGGCGATCGCGTTCGGAGGGGTACCAATGGGAGTTCCCATACCCCCGAGATTTGCACCAATAGGGATAGCCAACGCAAATGCAATACGGCCTTTATCATTGATATCAAACAAAGCAAGTACCGGAGCTAAAATCGCAAGCATCATCGCCGCTGTTGCCGTATTACTCATGAACATCGAAAAAAGAGACGTCACCATTAAAAGGCCCAACAAGACATATTTCGGATTCTTTCCGAAAGGCTTCAAAAGCACTCGAGCAAGATTCACGTCTAACTGATATTTAGTCGCCGCTGCGGCAAGAAAAAAACCGCCCAGGAAAAGCATAATCGTGGGTTCTGCAAAAGTGGCCATAATGGCTTTATAGCTCAGCAGATTAGAAAAGACATTTCCATCATCACCTATTTGCAACGGAACAGGGGCTTTGTCGGAAATGGTGAAAAGCATAAGCACAATCACCAACACAGAAGTTGCCCAAATAGGAACGGGTTCCAAAATCCATAAGAGTGCCGCCATGACAAATAGGGCGATTACACGTTGTTCCACTGGATTCACCGGTACCCCCAGCGTTCCAAAAGGGATAAACAAAGTTATCAGAGAAAGCATCGCAATCAGGGTAATCTTTATCCATTGTACTCGATCCATTTTGGCTCCTCTTTAGGGGTTATAAGAATAAGATACGATCGAAAAATGACGATCTTTAATTGTAAACAAAAGGTTACAATTAAATCAATCTATTAAAAAGCCAGAAAAGCCTTATGGGTGCCCTTAAAATGTAAAGTTCTCAAAAAAATATTATTGAGACACTATCAAAAGCGAATTTTTGAGTAGCCCATTAAACTGCACC
>MNYL01000198.1 GCA_001873075.1 Fibrobacteres bacterium CG2_30_45_31
AGTCTACTTCTGGCATTTCAGAAGCTAGGTCTTTGCCGTAACGCTGGCTCAAGCAACCAGAAACGATGACTTTCTGGCCTTTCTTTCGATTCTGAAGTTGGGACAAAATAGTTTCAATGGACTCTTCTTTCGCGGGTTCAATAAAGCCACAAGTGTTGATGATAATATAGTCTGCTGTGTCTACAGAGTCCGTGGTTTGAAAGCCGACAGAAAGTAGTTCACCTACGAGTTGTTCTGCGTCTACTTGGTTTTTAGAGCAACCAAGGTGAATAACAAAAATAGAAGAGGTCTTTTGGATCATTGTCTAAATATAGCCTTTGGTGTGGAATCGAAAAAGCCCCTCATGGAGAGGGGCTTGCATTAAAGAACTGTTTAAAATTTACATTTCCCAGTCATCGTATCCAGTATCACTTGCTGCAGGTGCAGGTGCAGGAGCTGTTGGAGCGGGAGCTGTTTCAACGGGTGCGGTCTCAGTCGCTGCCGGAGTGGGTGCGGGTTCAGCAATGGGAGCTGACTGAATCGGTGCTGACGTTGTTGTTGTCTCCGCAGGAACTGATGGCGATTCTGTAGCTACGGGCTTGGGTTCCGTGGCAACCGGGGCTGTCTCCACGGGTGCCGGAGTGCTGTTATAGTATGAAGTTGCTGGGGCAGACTCATAGTCGGAAGAGGATTCAGAATTACCAGCATCGGATTCGGGGGCGCCAACCGCATCGTTGGAACGGTTATCAACCCACCAGGCATAGCCGAGAGGTTCCAACGCTTTCTTTCCGAAGCCTTGAGCTTGAGGTAACGTCTTGAAAAAACCCACACGAATACGATAATAGGTACCTTCTAACTCCCCAGGATTTTCAACCTGAGCTATATAGGCACCGCTAACGCCACTGCCCTCAAGTTTTTCAATCAATGCATTCGCTCCTTTTCGGGAGGGCTGAATGCCTACTTGAATTGTGTAACTTCCATCTTCTCCGGGTGTATAGTCACCAACATCAATTGTTGTTTTGGAGTTGGAGGAGGGGGTAAGGGCTTGAATAGGTTGTAACTCAGGCTCCGCAGTCTCTGTCGTTGCTGCCTTGGCCGCCGGACTCATATCGGGCACAACAGTTTCTTCCTCGCTATTACAAGCAACGAAGGTCAAAGACATGACGATACTGATACCTAGTTTGAGAAAAGTTAGTTGCTTCACGGTTTTTCTCCTGAATACTTTTCCAAAATATATATAAGTCTTTGATTTTACGCAAGTTATAAAGAAATTTTAGCCAAAATATGCACTTTTTATTGTGAAATCAGGACAAATAGGGGTCTCGTATGCTCCGAACTGCTTACCCTTGACGTATTGGGGCTTTTTAAATATATTTGGCACTCATAAAAATATTCAACCCAAGGTATATTGTGATCGGTGTTGTTGTTAAGTCGAATGAGCCTTTCGAAAGAGCGCTGAAGCGTTTTACAAAGTCCTGCGAAAAGAATGGTATCATTTCTGATGTTAAGAAACGTCAGCGTTTTGAAAAGCCTTCTGAAATCAAGAAGCGCCTTGAAACCGCCACTCGTCGTAAGCGTCTTAAAGAAATTGCGGATCTGAATCGCAAACGTTTGTACTAATTTAGCTTATGATTTTTTGAGATTGTGCACCGAAGGCACGTCTCAAGTGCATTTGTCTTAATCGAGGTATCTTTCATGAGTAGTTCTTTACTGCAAAAAATTTTGGATGATATCAAGTCTGCTATGAAGAGTCACGACTCTGTGACGCTAGAAACCTTGCGCACGCTTCACTCTGATATTAAAAATGTAAGTATCAATTCTGGAAAGGAAATCACTGATGAAACAGTGATTGATGTGCTTGCAAAAAGTATCAAACAAAAGAATGAAGCAATGGAAATGTTCCGTGCGGGTGGTCGTTTGGAACTTATTGCCGCCGAAGAATATTCAATTGGAATTTTTAAACGTTATTTACCTCAGGCTCTTTCTGAAGCTGAAGTGGTCGCTATGATTGTGGAAATCAAGGCTACCGTGGGTGCAACCTCCCCGAAAGATATGGGTAAGGTGATGAAAGAGATTAATCCTAGGGTGAAAGGCCGTTTTGATGGTAAGCGCGTCAGTGAACTAGTTCAGAATGCTTTGCACTAATTGTCAAATGGTTTTGATAAGTTAAATTACAGACGGCCGTTGAGGTCGTTTTTTTTTGAAGTGCAATGGCGTTTTTATTGAAAATACAGTCAAATTCTTAGTGACTACAAAAATGTTATTTTCAGAAAAAAACAGAACAAAAATGTTGTTTGTTTTTTAAAAAGACTCTTTACTTGGTAAATGCCTGAGTCTATTATTATTCTAATATGAATGAAGAGAATTTTTGTTTGTAAGAAATAGGAGTAAGAAGGTGAAAGCTCAAGGCTTATACAATCCACAGAATGAACATGATGCTTGCGGTGTCGGATTTGTCGTAAATCTGGACGGACGTGCTGAACATAAAATTGTAGAATTTGGAATTAAGGTTCTAGAAAATTTGCTTCACAGGGGAGCCACGGGAGCAGATGTTAATACCGGAGACGGTGCTGGTGTTTTGTTTCAAATACCCCATCGTTTTTTCAAAGAAACAGTGAAAGCCAATTTGCCGGATGCAGGTGCTTATGCTGTGGGTATGATGTTTTTGCCTCAAAATGATAAGGATCGTGCGGCTTGCGTTTCTCTTTTTGAGTCCATTGCGAAAGAAGAAAACTTCCAAGTGATCTCTTGGCGTGACGTTCCTGTACAGCCACAGGTTTTAGGTTTGGGGGCACTTCATGAGATGCCGAAGATTGCTCAAGTTTTTGTTACGGATAAAAATGGAAAGTTACGAGGAGAAGATTTAGATCGTGCGTTGCTTGTGCTTCGGAAGCGAATGGAACATGAATGTGGTCGAGATGCCGGTGGCGCGAACGGATTTTATGTGGCAAGTCTATCTTCCAGGACGATTGTTTATAAGGGTATGATGACCGCTCCTCAGGTGCCTCTTTTTTACCCGGATCTTGCCGATTCTCGCGTAGAGAGTGCTGTCGCTGTTGTGCATCAACGCTATTCCACTAATACTTTCCCAAGTTGGCCATTGGCTCAACCATTCCGCTTTTTGGCGCACAATGGCGAAATCAATACGCTTCGCGGAAATAGAAATTGGATGAAGGCTCGCGAAAAAAATATTGCGTCCCCTCTTTTTGGTGAAAAAGTAGATAAGCTTGCGCCAATTTTGGAAGATAATACCAGTGATTCTGCAAATTTGGATAATGTTTTAGAAGTGTTGACTCTTGGTGGACGTAAAATCGGTCACTCTATGACAATGTTGATGCCTCCGGCTTGGGGAGTAAAGCATTCGATGGGATCTGATGTTCGCGGATTTTTTGAATACCATGCGGGCATTATGGAACCTTGGGATGGACCTGCGGCTGTAGCTTATACGGATGGCTCCTGGGTAGGTGCGAATTTGGATCGCAATGGTCTTCGCCCCGCTCGTTACACCATCACCAAGAATGGCTTTATGGTTTTTGCTTCAGAAGCAGGAGTTCTTGATATCCCCGCTTCTGAAGTTCAAGAGAAGGGAGCACTTCGTCCGGGTCAGATGTTACTTATCAATTTAGATACGGGACGTTTGTATAAGAACGCAGAAATCAAAGCCCAGTTGGCACGCAAACAGCCTTATAGGCGTTGGGTCAAGGAAAATCAGATTGATATTCATGGGTTCTTCAATGCCGTGGGTGAGGTCGCGAGTGATAGAAATACTCTACCCAAAAAGCAAAAGTTATTTGGGTATACGAGAGAAGATCTTGATATCCTTTTGAATGAGATGGCCTCAAAAGGAATGGAACCTGTAGGTTCTATGGGTTCGGATCAACCGCTCGCGGTATTGTCGGAAAAGCCTCAATTGCTCTATTGGTACTTTAAACAATTATTTGCCCAAGTGACCAATCCTCCGATTGACCCCATTCGTGAAGAACTTGTCATGAGCTTAATGACGTTTTTAGGTATTCACGATAACTTTCTTGCAGAAGAACCTGCTCAGGCACGATTGGTGAAACTGCGCTATCCGGTGCTTTCTAATGAAGATTTGGGACGTATTCGGACTTTGAATCTTGATGATTTTAAGTGCGCAACCATCAAAATTATGTTTCCTGCTTTGGTGGAAAATAAGACCCCAGGTAAAGCGCTTGATGATGGTGTAAAATCTTTATGTGCAGAAGTTGAAAAAGCAATTCATGCAGGAAATAACATTATTGTCCTTAGTGATAAGGATATTCCTGATGAAATGGCTCCAATACCTGCGCTCCTTGCCGTATCAGCTGTAAATCAGCATCTTTCAAAGATGTCAATCCGAACGAGTTGTGGTCTTATTCTCGAAACGGGAGAGGCTCGTGAAGTGATGCATTTTGCATCCTTGCTTGGGTTCGGCGCCACAGCGATTAACCCTTATTTGGCTTTTGAATCTGTGGCTGACATGGCCAGGCATGGGGAATTGATGTCCCATTTGGGTGTGACGGAAGCCATTGAGAACTTTATCAATGCGATGAATAAGGGACTCAAGAAGGTCATGAGCCGGATGGGGATATCTACACTGAGAAGTTATCGAAATGCTCAAGTCTTTGAAATTATTGGCATTTCGGATAGTGTTGTGGAAAAATACTTTACGGGCACTGCAAATTGCGTGGGTGGTATCGGCATGGAACAGATTGCCACCGAAATTCTCATGCGTTGGCGGGCGAGTATCGAATCTAAGGATTCTATTCTCCCTGTAGGTGGACAGTATCGTTATCGGAAAGATGGAGAACGGCATCTCTGGACTCCTTCTTCTATCAGTGATTTACAGGCTGCCACTCGCAAT
>MNYL01000237.1 GCA_001873075.1 Fibrobacteres bacterium CG2_30_45_31
TTAAATATTATTATGTTGAAGATCCTCAAAAGAACACTTCCATACCAAAGTCCAGCGGAAGCATCATTGAAATCAATTTGGGTAGTTTAACCACAGTGGTTCCTAAACTAGAATTCAACCAACCTTTGTACAATATGCTGCCTTATTTAAGCCATGAAGAAATAGACGGCTTTAAAAAGAAGGATATTTAAACAATGGAAGCCGATAGGGGGAGTCTATTTATTGTGTTCAACCCATATTAATTTATTGACATCATATCCGAATGTTTTAGCAATATTTAAATATTCTGACTTAATTGACTCTGGTAATTCTCTTGTTCTGGACAAAATCCATAAGTACTTTGTGCTATTTCCAGCAATAAGTGCATATTGATAATCAGAATCAAGAGCAATAATATTGTACTCTCCATAAAACGGGCCAAAAAATGAAACAAGCAACGCTCCTTTTGTAGGATTATCTTTAAATTTTGCTTTTCCCACGGCTTCTTTCCATTTTAACGTCTTATAATTAAACCCTCTGTTAATTACTTTAATTTTATCTTGAACTAGTAAGTACTCTGCCGTTGTATTATTCAGATCCTTTTCAAATCTAAAATCCAACCGCGCTATTTCGTACCATTTTCCAAGATATTTATCCTTATTAAAATCAGTAACAACGCTGACATTATTTTTTGTTGCACTACACCCTAATAACAGGGTGGAAAAAATCAATAGAAAAAACATGCTTATTCTCTGCCTCATAATGAACCCCCTATGTAGATAATGGTAAAAAGCGGGAACCATTCGGCGATAGTTCTGCGCTATCCTTTTTTTGCCTTGGTTGATTATTAGGGCTCTTGGATGCAGCGAATGGAGTATGCGTCTCCATCATCGTAAGAAAGTTCGCTTCCGATTACCATATCATTGGGGTGTCCGCTGAATCCGACGTAAGTTAGGGAACCTGTTTCATTTTCATCAATAGCGTAGAATTCTGTGCCATAGCCGTATGCGTAATAACTGCTGCCGCTTTTATACCCGGCGGCATACAGGGAGAATCCCACTCCGTCAACGCCGCCATCGTAGCCGCTAGCCCAGTTCGTTGCAGCCTTTAGTACATACCCCGGAGCTTGGCCTTCGCTGAAGTCTATGGCATAAGTCTTCAACTTTTGCCAATCTTCTGAGGAAGGAACTTTCCATCCGGTTGGACAAGCCTGCATTATATCTGTATCCTCGTAAAGTCTGCCGAGAAAATCGCAGTACAGATCTGAGGAATTGTAGCAACTGCTGTTAGGGGTTTCAAAATTAATGTTTCGGGTCATCCAGGTTTGATCGCCGATTTTTACGGTGTTGTACACTTGCCCATCACGCTCATCGACGAATTCTTTATAAGGCCCGGTGTAGGCCTCTATTTTTGGAGACAGGTCCCATTTTTCCATGGTTCTCGGGCCCGATCTGTAGTTATCGCTGTTTTTGACGGCGCTGTCATTGACGCACCGGACAGAGTATTGTTCCTCATACGATCCGCCTGAATTAAAAAAGTCGTCTATCCCCATATGGTACAGATTATCTTCACCGATATAGGAGTAGTAAATGTAGCGGTATGGGTACTTGCTGTAATTGCCTTTGTATTCATCGGATGTCACCATATAGGCCCCGACTCCGATGTCGGTGTAAAGACTGTCTGTTCTTCTGTATCCACCGGGTAGCAAAGCCATTCCGAAGGGATCGTTCCGCATAATGCCATCGCTCCAGCCGAAGGTGGCTCCCAGGTAGTCTTCCGTCCATTCACTTGAATTCTCTGATGCGCCTGTTTGTTCGATGATTGTTTTCAGCATTACATCATATTCGTTTTGACTAGGCAAATGCCATCCTGAAGGGCATGCGCTTTTTGCGACTTCCCAAGTATACAATCTACCGTAGTGCTCGCAATTCGGCTCGTAATCCTGGTAACAGGTGCTCATCGTTGCTTTGTAGTTCAAGTTTTGCCCAAACCATAGCGCATTGCCGATAAGAACAACTCTGTAGGTTTGCCCGTCGCGAGAATCGGTGAATGTCGTATCAATGTCTTTGGGGAGCACGTCTGCCTTTGAAGATGAAGATGATAGATCCTGTTTGCCGGAACTGGAGGATGACTTTGAATCGCTACAAATGCCCGCGCTGGAGGATGACATTGAGTCGCCCTGTTTTGTGGAACTTGAGCTCTCAATTTCATCTTCGGGGACATCGTTTTTTGTCGGGTTGCTACTGTCGTCGCTACAATTGACAAAAAGGAAAATTACAGATAAAAGAATTGCCGCTTTGGTAAAATTTTTCATTTTTTGCAACCTCTCCGATTAACGGTCCTGCACGCATCTTATGGATCTTCCGACTATAGATTTTTTTGCGTATTTACTGAGTGATTCGGTTGATCCGCTGATGCTATAATAGAAGGCGAGACTATCATTGTAGTTTTCTCGCGTCCAGAACTCAGCCACTGTCCCCAATTCTTGAAAAGTCGTATCAAAATAGCCTGCGGGTATTGCGGAGAATCCGTAATCATTTTTCTTGCCCGCTCCCAAAGTCCAAAGTTCTGTTGATTTCAATGCTTGCCCGAGCGATGGAACGCTACCGATCGTTAAACTCAAATTGTCCCAATCGCTCTTTGTTGATAGGTGCCAGTCTTTTGGACAGACCCCTTGTTTACTCGATCCGTGATCTGTTGCTGCGTTCCAACTGTATAGTCGCCCATAAGTGCTGCAATTTTCTTCTTTATTATCGTAACACCAAGAACTGTCTGTGAGTAGGGATGTATTGTTTGTGTAATTCAGGTTTTCCGCCATCCAGGTATCATCGCCGATTTTTACGGTCTTGTAAGTTTTTTCATTCCGCGAATCCTTGAAGGATCCATATTCTGCATGCGAGGTGTAAGTGCCAGGTTTGTTCCTCAGGCAGCGAATGGGTTGAAAGTTGTATTTCGAGGAGTAGCTGCGAGAGCTTATATAATTGTGGTCCGAGATATACAAGTTGAATGCTGTTGTGTCGTTGTTGCTCGTACTCCAGAAGCGGGTGTAGTCTCCAATTTCGTCCGTGGATCGGTTGTCGTAATTTGGAACGGCAAGAGCCATGAATGAATACTTGTCGATAATAGGCGCTCCATAGTCCCAGCTTTCTTGGGCCTTGAGGTTTAATCCGGCATTATTTGTATCACCGGCAGAAAGGATGAGGACCATGAAATCTTCACGGGAAGGCAAGTGCCAGCCTTGGGGGCAAATTCCTTGATACAGTGCTGTGTCTGTGAATTGCTCTTTGGCGTAAATGGAAGGAATGTCCATGGCGGCGGTCCATCTGTACAATCTTCCGTATGTATTACAGTTGTATTCGTAATCGTTGTAGCAGCGGCTTTGCTCCATATCGTCGGCGTAACCGTTTTCTGTAACGTAATTCAGGTTTTCCGCCATCCAGACTTGGGTGCCGATGACCGTTGTCTTGTACGCCTGATTGTCGCGGAGATCTGTCAGTGTGCAGGCTAAGCTATCGTAGACGCTGCTTTTTTTTGGGGCGGGAGATGCGCCTTCGTCCATGTCCCTATCTTGTATGCAGCGGACGTATTCGCCGGCATTTCTCCAGTTGGCATTAAAGGAAACTTCATTTGTACTATCAAACGAAACGTCCGAGGCGTATTCGGTAAAAGGCCCATCGGGCAGAGATGTCCAGAACATGGTTTCCGTGTGGCCGTATTCGTTATACTTAACATGGCTTCCTGCATAGGATATGTAACTGCCATAGACGACGGAAAATCCGTAATCGTCGGTGGGTTTGTTGTCTTCTGACAGCTTGGGCCAGGCTTCGTTATTTTTGGCTTTAAGTACCTTGCCGATGTTTTCATTGCCTTGATTCTCTTTTACATACTTGAAGAGAACTTTCCATTCCATAATGGAAGGTATATGCCAGCCATCGGGGCAAATTCCTTGGTGATTCACTTCCGAAATTAAGCTTACGGTACCGCGATAACTATAGTCGTTGTAGCTGGAGTCGAGACCGACAGCTGTAGTCCATTGGTAATATTTTCCGCATGAATAATCGCTAGGCCAATTAATCCCTCCATCGTAGTTGAGATTCTGCGCCATCCAAGTTTGTTCCCCTATTTTCACAGTCTTGTAGGTTTGGTTGTCGCGAGAGTCGGTCATTGTGCCGTATTTAATGCTTTCGTTCAAAAAATCGTTTGGATCTTTTTGGGAGCTGGATGAAATGTATTCATCCCCGCTTGATGAAGAGAATACCGATGAACTGGATCCTTCGTTTTTGGAAGAACTGGATCTGTTAGTATAAACTGTTCCGAGAATGTCGATGGTTTCTCTAAAATAAATTATCTCCAGAGAATCGCCGGAGTTGACATCAAATGCTGTGGTGGTGTCGCCGAAAGAAGTTCCTGATAAGATGAGTAGCGTCAACGAATCGTTGTCTTCGTTAGAAACGGTTATAGTGGTAGTGGTGCTTCCGTTGCTCACGGATATAACATCCCAGGAGCCTGTTACATCTGCGTTGCTTGTGCGAGAATCGCCGTTGTCGCTACAGGCAAAGAATGTGAAGACAATTGTTAAAAAAGTAAAGACAAATGTCGCCGTTTTAAATAATGAACTCATGAAGCCCTCTCTTCTTGGATTCAAAGTTAATATAATTTATTTCACTACTGTCCAAAACAGCTAGGCCGAAGTAGATTATGTCATCCAAAACCAAACAGCGATCATTCCCATTGAAGTGAAGGCGGGGCAACGGGGTTCCATGCAAAGTCTCCACTTGTTTCTTGAGGAAAAGAAGTCGCCTTATGGCATACGAACATCGCTTGAGAATCGCGCCAAAATGGAAAAGATAAAAGTTGTCCCCCTATACGAAATAGGGCGGATTGTGGAATAAAATAAATCAGAACAGATCTTATTTGAGGACTCCATATTTGGATATTCTACAATTTATTTTGCAAAATTTTGAAGCGAAAAAAGCACGCAGTCTTTGTTGATGAACCGAAGG
>MNYL01000179.1 GCA_001873075.1 Fibrobacteres bacterium CG2_30_45_31
ATCTTATGATGCGAGCCTTTTGAATTTTGTTAAGAAAGATTAGTCAACACTGATGAGTGTCAACGTGCGCTTGCCCACTTTGATTCCCTTCGCAAGATCGACGGTCTTCGACTTTTTACTCGGGTCATTTGCCCAGCCATCTTTCAGCTTTTCTGTTGTTTTATCAAGGACTTGAACCTTTGCTTTTCCAGTGAATCCCGGAATATCGAGTTTCAAGTCAAAGTCACTGAATGGGCTCTTGTTGATCACGAGGAGAGACTTTTTGCCACCATTGTCAGTAAGATAGACAGAAAGGAGGGATTCCTTGTCGCCTTCCACTGAGGTATTCACGAGTTTGCCGCGGAGCGCATCAGAAGCCATCTGGAAGCCCCAGAAGCTCGGACGTGGGCAATTCATGCAGCTTTCACCCGAACGGGTCAGGTAGCCATAGTCACCACCTTCTGGAGTCATGTCGTTGTGTATGTCCCAATATTGAGCGTTATCTGCGCCCATTTTGGCGAGTTCACCGAGATAATCGGCAACAAACAGAGCATTTTCGACAGCAATAGTCTGTGGTCCTGGGTTGAAATCCACGGAGTTCCATTCAGAAAGCCAGATTTCGAGTCTTTTAGGTTTACCCTTGCTCCATCTTTCTGTGACCTTGTGAAGGCGATCAAAAATAGGACCGAGGGTCTGTGGGGCAGAAAGCAACGCAAAGTCGTTTTCTTCACCGAAGTGCTGCGGATAGTGATGAACAATGATACCATCAGCCACATCGGCAGTGTGCTTCAGCACCTTTTCGTTCCACTCGCCTTCGAGCACGCCAACTACGGCAACCTTGATGGTTGGGTCCACTTTTTTCATGGCGACGATAAATTCGCGCGCGCGCTTTCCGTAGATATCGCCACCGTCTTTACCGTACTTCTCATAATAAGGATGCCAATTACCGTAGATTTCGTTACCGATTTCCCAGTACTTGATGCCAGCTTTCTTGTCAACGTTGGTATGCTTCACCCAAGCGGCGGCTTCTTCAGGAGTACCGCTACCAAAGTTAACGGTGAACATGGCGTTGTCACCTGTCTTTTTCAACCAATCAAGGAATTCATCGGTATCAACCATCCAATCTTTGTTATCAAGAATGGCTTTCCAATGATCGTCATCAGCGCGAAGACCGCCTGGATAACGGATAATGCCGTGATTGATACGTTTCACGAATTCGGAAGTTTGCACCTTCGCATTCTTCACGTTAAGCATATCGCCGTCCCAGAGCGCGCTGTTAATACCAAAAATACCATCTGCAATTTTTGGATTCACCACGGTATTGAAATCACCCTTCACGGTAGCTTTTACGATAGCCGGACGTTCCACTTTAGGAAGTTCACGTTTGTTGGTCAAACGAATGTTATCGATTTCGAAACTTCCGCTGGTACCTTCACCACTTGGCTTAAAGTCAAGCTGTTTCACTTTGTCAAGATCGAAAATGCCGTTTTCTACAGCCTCAGGCGGTTGGTAATAGGGGAATTTACCGAAGCTACGGAAGGGTACGAGTACCGTTGTACGGCCTTTAGCAACACCTGTATTGGAAACATAGATTTCGCTTCCAGAATCGCCAATTTGAACCGTAATGGATTGCCATGCTTTATCCGAATAAACATCGAACATAAGGCCCCAATGTTTGGTCCAGTTGCGATCAGAGGCCGGGCGATTTCTCTTTTCAAAATCGAGAACGACATCGACCCAGTCAGCGAGGAGATAGTGTTCAACGATAAGGCTGTTTCCGTCCAGCTGACCTTTACCAGTGTGTTGTTTTAATTGAGATTTAGGACCTGTGGAGGGTTCCCAGAGTTCAGAAGCATATTTGCCTTCAAAGTCTGAAAGAACGACGTCCGGAGCGTTAGACTTGAACGAATCCCACTTGAGATCAGGGTCAATCCAATCGATATTGGAGGTGAAAGTAATTTGGTCGACATAGACGGAAACAGGAGCTGGTTTGCCTGGTTCACCCGCATTTTCACCTTTACCTACGGAGAATCGGAGTTCCTGAATCTTGTTCCACATCATGTCTTTTGCTACTTCGGCTTGCTTGGTAGCATCCCAAGCTTTACCCTTGTCGAAGAACTTTTTGAGAGGGATCTTCACTAATTGCCAGTCTTTACTCACTTTAACCCAGTCGTTAAGACCCAGTTTCGTCTGGCTCTTCACATCTTTACCTTGGTTGTCAAGAAGACCGAGATAGATCTTTTCACCACCGAGTTTACCCTTGATCCAGAAGTATACGCCACCGGTGCTGCGCACTTTGGAAAGGTCAATGAATTTGCCTTCGCCTAAAGAATAGGTAACTCCCGACCAATCGTTATTGTCAATGTACATGGCAAGGACGCCTTTATTTCCAGGAGTTTTACTTGACACTTCTTTCTGTGCGGTAAGACCACCATAGACATAACTGAAGTCGCTGAAGTTATCACTGTAGAATGTGGCGATTGTTTTGGCTTTGCCGTCCAAGGTTTCCGGATTTTTGGGGCCATCCACAATTTCGGTATTTTCATCCCAGTAGATAATCTTTTCCTTAGGCTTTACGCTCTTGTTGCCCTTTACGATTTCAACGTTATCGATGAGAACATTGAATTTGGAATTGGTTCCTTTGTCAATGGA
This sequence comes from Fibrobacteres bacterium CG2_30_45_31, assembly GCA_001873075.1. Classification (GTDB taxonomy): domain Bacteria; phylum Fibrobacterota; class Fibrobacteria; order Fibrobacterales; family Fibrobacteraceae; genus UBA1313. Next base: position 2,632 of record MNYL01000179.1, read on the forward strand.
AAATCGAATTTCTGCAATTTTATCCCAGTCAATTCGGGAAGGAAGCTCTGTCTTTTTGGTCTGATCCCAATAGAGACCGCGATCTGGGAAATCAATCAAAGGAATTTTAACGTGGATCCAGTCTTTGGTGACTTGACCATACTTGTTGATGTTGAGTTTCACTTGGGTCTTTTTGCCGTCAGTGATTTCTTCATCCAGTAGGCCTACTGCAAGTTGTTCACCACCCAAAGAACCCTTGATATCAAATTCGATGGTGGAATTGAGCATAAACTTACTGAAGTCGAACGTTTCGTTGTACAAACAAACGGACGCTCCAGAGTAATCTGTGGGGTCCAGTTGAATGTTTAGCGCAGACTTAGATTTAAATCCGCCATCCTTAGTAATAGAGACCCCTTTACTGGTGCCCCCATAGGCGTAGTCGAAGCCTCCTTGACGGTATTGATCGTCAAAGAATTTGTACACGACAAGACGCGGCGGTTTTTGGGCCACCGCCGTAACCGTCATCACTCCGAGAAGGAATAGAGACGATACCTTTAGGATTTGCTTGATCATAGTCGAAGTTTCCTTTGGTTATGCAGAAGAACTGCAGGTGAGTTAATTATTAGAAACGTAAAATGGTTTTATTTGCCCTTGAGCATTTCTTCGATCAATTGTGGGCTAAAGCGATCTTGGCGTTTCCCGTTAACGAAGAAGTTTGGAGTCCCTTGCACACCGACCTTGACTCCCAGCTGGAAATCTGCATCAATGCGTGCTTGCTTCGCGGCATCCAGTACCATATCTTTCTTGAATTTAGCCATATCTAGGCCGACTTCTTTAGCGACTTGTTCGAAGACAGCAGGAGAGAGGTCTTTGAAATGAGGAGCCAATGCATAGCGGTATTCCCAGAATTTTCCCTGGTTTTGGGCGGCCATACTCGCTGCTGAGGCAGCAGGGGAGCTGGTGTGGAAACTGAGGGGAAAGTGCTTGAATACAAATTTGATGTCGTTCGGGTATTTTAGCATCAGGTCATGAATGGCGGGAGCAATGCGACTACAATAAGGGCACTGGAAATCAGAAAATTCGACAATGGTAAGCTTCGGATTTTTTGTGTTTCCGAAGACAGGACTGTTGCCATCTGGAATTTCCCAAACTTTGTTGTCCTGTTCCATTTCGGCTTTAATCTGCTCAAGGGATATCCCTCGTTTGTCAAGACCGTATTTCAGAATTTCGAACTCATCGTTCATGGTTTTGACGACGGTGGACAAACTATCCACTTTTGCTTCTAATCCAGTATTGCTGCCCCCTTTGGCGGCGGCTTCGTTACAGGCGGTAAGAGAAAAAACAAGAATGGCACTTGCGGCCAGTGAAATGGACTTCATACGGTTCCTTTGATAGATGTAAGCAAAATATATAAAACAGCATACACTGTCGCTTGCACAAATCATTTTTTGTATACAGGTGAAAGTATATTGTAAACAGAAATTTACAATAAACGCAAGTCATTTCAAAAATGGGTTATTCCTAATATGGCGCATCACAATGCTTCCACATGGAGTATAACCCCATAACAAAAAAATCTTTAAATGTGCTGAATTTCCATACTATATGTGGTTTATGGGATCTTAACAGGCATTGTCAAATCAGGAGAGATTATACAATGGTTGTAAATCCAGCAATAAAAATATTTGGATTTTTCATGGTGCTTTGATCTTTGATGTCGAGGGCTCTAGGGAGTGATGGTTGTACCGGACGCAATTGCGTGAGGGGGCGTCACACGGATGTGAGGGGATTCGGATACGAAGCCCGGGGAGCCCCAGAGGGGCGAGTAGCACCCGACCGGCTCTGAAGAGGGTAATGAGTTTGGGGCCGGGCACGCCATTTTGTTACTATTAAGAACGTATGTTCAAATTTTTAAAGAATATTGACAGCAAAAATCACCAGGCACGGTTGGGGAGTCTTGATTTTTTCAAGTTTGTAGGCCCTGGTTTGCTGGTGACGGTGGGGTTTATTGATCCTGGAAATTGGGCTTCGAACTTGGCGGCGGGCGCAGGTTTCGGTTATTCCCTTTTATGGATTGTTTCCCTTTCGACGCTGATGCTGATTTTGTTGCAGCACAATGTGGCTCATCTGGGAATCGTGACGGGTTTGTGTCTTTCGGAAGCGACGGCGATTTACGTGAAGCCGCGTTATGCTCGATTTTTGCTTTCTTCGGCGATGCTAGCTTCTGTGTCGACTTCGCT
>MNYL01000241.1 GCA_001873075.1 Fibrobacteres bacterium CG2_30_45_31
TGGATGTCACTTGTGCCGTTGATATCTATCATTTGCTGTTCGATGAAAAAGATCTTTTCAACCTGAATCCTAATCTTAATCTGCATCCGCCAGTGCGAACGGCTAAAGACAAAGAAGCTTTGTGGGCGGGTGTGAAAGAGGGTTCTATTCAAGCGATTAGTTGTAACCACATCCCCGTGCTTCGTCAGGACAAGGAAGTGAATTTTGAAGATGCGACTCCTGGAGCGGTCTCGTTAGAAATTATGCTCCCCGCTCTTTGGACTGAACTTTCTGATCGGGTGGGACAGGCAAAGGCTGTTGATCTTCTTTCGGGAGCTCCTGCTCGTATTGCTGGCGCTCCTGTTTCGAAAATTGCGATGGGTGAACCAGTGGATTTAGTTGTGTTCTCTCCTGAAGAACAATCGATTATCTCTGCAAATACTTTTGTGGGTCAAGTGCAAAATTCTCCACTTTTGGGTCGGACCCTTCAAGGACGTATTTTGGGCTCCTATGTTAGTGGTCTTTGGACTTTGGGTTAAACCATGATTACTCCGATGACATTCTCTTGGATTGTGTTTATCATAATCCTCCTGTTGCTGTTAGTCGTCCTCTTGGAAATTAGCAGAAGTAATAGTCGTCGTGAAAATGATGAAATGTTTGGCTCGGCTGATTTTGATCGTAAAACAAAAGAATGTCACTTGACGGATAAAGAAATTCGCACGTTGAATAAATTGGTTCGGATATCGACTTTTTCCAACAAAGATGCGGTATTCAATTCTCCCATACTATTTGAAGAAGCTGTGAATCGCTTTTATGACTTTCGACAAGTGGATCATATTCGCGCGGAAACTCTTGATGCAGTAACCTCTTTGCGTCACAAATTAGGCTACACGGAGAGTTCTTCCGAGTTTTCTTATGTTTCCACCCGACAATTTTCTCCTGGGGAATCCTTATCTATTTCTTTGGTGGATATTTCATTAAACAAACAGGCTTCTTCGGAGACGGTAAAAATTGCTTTTGTGAACGAAATGTATTGGGGCGTTTATTACCAAGAGGGAAAATTGGGTCCCTCCTCCTCTTTAACTGGACGTGATATTCGGGTTCGTTTGACGCGCTCCCAGGATGCGATCTATTCCAGTTGGGTCCGGGTGGTTTCTGTTGATGGAGACCGCCTGATATTGACTCATTCGACCCACTTGGACAAGTATCAATTGCGTCGTTGGATTCGTGAACAGGTTCGCTTCCCTGTGGTGGCCTCTCTTGATGATGGCTCCACATTTTCAGGCTTTTTGATCGACCTTTCTGCGGGTGGTATTCTTGTGGCTTTCCCCAAGGCTTTTTCTGAGAACAAAAAAATTACCATTCAATTTGAGATCCCTGGTTTTGGCATGGAGGCTGTTGATGTTCAGATATTGCGTGTTTTGCACAGTGGACGTCCAGATGAATCGGGATTCATTTCTCATAGCGCTTCTTTTGTGGGAGAGTTCGGGCGGACGCAAGAACGGGTTCTTCAATATATCTTTGAAGCTCGTAAACATCAAAAAGAGGCTCAAGAAAGTGTTGAAAATGGGTCTAACTAGTTATTTTTCAACGAGTTATGTATTTTTCTCTTGACATTGACCTTTTGGAAAGGTAGAATTGATCTAGTAGTGTTCTCGACCGGGGTTTACTTTGGCATCAGACTTCATAGCTCGAATCCGTGGCGAACGTCAGACAATTGGAATTGACATTGGCCATTACAGTATAAAGGTCGTTCGTGTGTATCATGGACGTGGCGGTGTTCGCCGTGTGATGACTGCTGATTTGGAGCGCTTGCCTGTAGGCACTTTGGTTGATAATGAAATCAAAGAGGCCGAAAAACTCACTGAATCTTTGGTGAGAATCATGACGAGAAACTTCCCTGATATTTCCAACGCAGAAATTGTGGCTTCTGTGAACTGGGCTTCCGGTGTGCTTGCAGACCGAGTTTCAGTTAAAATCCCCAAGAACGGCAATGAAGATGCGATTATAATTCAGACAGCACAAGCTCGTCCCCCTTTCGATGACCAAGATAACGTTCTGGACTACGAAATTATATCCCGTAATGCGGATGGTGAAGTCAAGGCAACGATTGTGGCAGCGAAGAATGCAATGCTTGAAAACTGGTCGCGTTTCTTCCATGATGCTGGCTACAATTTGGATGCTATTGATGTTGATATTTTTGGCTTAGCGAATGCCTATATGGCAACGGTTTCAGATGAGATGGCTGATCAGACGGTGGCATTGTTTAATATTGGAGAGAAAAAAGCTACGGTAGGTTTTATTATGGGTGGTTTTTTTCATTCCTCCCGTACGCTGACAAGCGGATCTATGGATTCGGTGATTACGATGTTGAGCCGTCATTTAGGAATTGATGCTGCTAAATGTCATGAAATATTTGAAAGTGCAGGGACGGCTTCCGTTGAAGGCTTTTCAGAAGCGGATGTGGAGTCGGCGATGCAACTTGCTTTTGAAGAAGTGGCGAGTGCGATCGAATTTGGTCTTCGTTACTTCTCCTCTTCCGAGTCGGGAGATAAACCAGTTCGAATTTTACTCGCTGGTGGTGGGGCCTGTCTTCCAGGCCTTGTGAAATATATTGCTGATAAAATAGGCATTGAAACGAGTACTGTGAATCCATTCAAGCGAGTGGCTTGTGACCCTCAAGTCTTTGGTGCTGCTGGTATTTCTGAATCATTATCAAATGTGTACGCTCCCGCTCTGGGACTTGCCTTAAGGAAGTTCTAATGACCAAGGGAAAAAAAGCTCTCTGTATCGAGATAAATCTGTTACCGGCGGAATTTCGCCAGTCAAAAGCCGATTTTAGTTGGATCGTTGATCGTCGCGTGATTTGGCCAACGGTCGCTTTGTTTGTCTTTCTTGTTTCTGCATTTATGCTTCAAACGACGGTTACGGATACCATTGATGAATTGGATCGTCAGTTGAAGAGTACACAAGAAGAGGTGGAAAAAGAAAAGCCACTTCTTAAAAAGATTTCGGCTCTTGATGAAACGATGAAAGTCATTGGCCAGAAAATTAATGCGTTAAAATCCATCCAGGTGAGCAAAAAGCGCTGGGTGATTCTGTTTGAAAATATTTCGTCCATGATGCCGCCCAATATGTGGTTAACGAGTTTAAATCAGGTGGGTCCTTATGATATGGAATTGCGAGGGACGACCTACGATTTTTCTGAAGTGGCTGAATATATGGTCAAATTGGAAAAACAAGTGAGTATCGGTTCTGTGACGTTGGTATCCATAGCGGCCACCAAGATTGAGGGTGAAGCTGCGTATGACTTCACGATTAAAGCCGCTATTAAACCGGATCTTGGTCTGGAAGGGGCACGGTAGATTATGCAAGCTGTGAACTGGAAAGATAAAAAGACTATTTACGCTGTTATTGTCGTATTGCTGATTGTTTTAGGTTGTTATTATCTGTATTCGAATGTTTGGGCTCCATTTCAGGAAGATCAGGATCGTTTGACTGTTCAGCTCAGAGATGCGGAAGCCGAACTTGCGAAAATTAATGTTCAAAGAGGACGTATCGCTGAATTGGAACTGAATCTGGTACAGGCGGAGAAAGAATTTGAACGCCTCAAAGAAATGTTCCCAGAACAAGAAAAAGTGCCTCTTCGCTTGCAGGATCTTTATGCGGTACTTCGTAGTTCTGGGGTGCAAATTCAAAAGTTTAGTCCAGAAGGCCGCGCAGAGAAAGAACACTATGTAGAGAACAAATATTCTGTGGTGGTGAGTTCTGGTTATCATATGCTAGGTTATTTATTTGCGGAAATTGCAAATTTCAATTATCCAACCTCAATTACGGATTTGCGTCTTAGCCGCTATGCGGGTATTAAAGCCGAGTTAGAGAAAGCGGAAACACATGGTTGGACTCCAATTACAGTATCTGTCTCGTTTAATCTCACCACCTACACTTCCAAGAAGGCCGCCAAATGAAAATGCACGCCGCCCTTCTTTCTCTTACTCTCTTGATGGGCATTTCTTTTGCCGCAGAAGTAAAAGAGGTTTCTTTTTCTTGCAATGCTAAGGATTGTAGCTTGCGGTTTCAATTCGCATCTGAAAAAAATTTGCCGAGCTTTTTTCAAAAGTACGATGCGAAAACTCAAAAATTAGTTGTCGGTTTTTCTGAAACAGTTCTTTCTCTTGGAGAGGGAAGTTTTGCCTTGGATGCTTTGTCGCCTTCCATTCGTCACGTGCGTACATATCAAGATGTATCCAAGAAAACCAATCTTTTGAAGTTTGAATTTTCGGTGGGTGAGTCCATTAAAGGGGATAAGAATCCAGTAAGCCTTGCTTCAAATCGAGAGTTTGTTCTTTCGTTACCCAAGTCTAAAGCTTTGGCATGGAAACTTTCCAAGGTGGTTTTAGCTCAGGAAAAAGTAGCTCAACAGAAGATGACCGCTGAAGAGAAAAAAGCAAAGAATTTACAAGAAAAAAATGCAGTTGCAGAAAAAGAGAAAGCAAAAGCGCTACAGGTTGCTGAAGAAAAACAACAGGCAGCTCAGAAGGCTCAAGCAGAAAAGGATCGCAAGGCTTTAGAAAAGAAACTTGCAGATGATAAGATTCAAGCAGAAAAGAAGCGCGTTGCGGAAGAAAAAGCGTTAGCTGTAGAAAAGGCTCAAGTAGAAAAAGAACGCAAGGCTTTAGAAGAGAAACTCGCCGATGATAAGATTCAAGCAGACAAAAAGCGTATTGCGGAAGAAAAAAAAGTTGCAGAAGCGAAGGGCGAAAAGAAAAAAGTTTCAGCCTTGATTGATGGAATTCAGGAAATGTCTGATTTGTGTGGCAACGGTTTGGAACAGTTCCGTCTTGTAACTGATGCTCCCATTGAACTCAATAAAGTGGTTCCACCAGATAAAGCCTCCACCATTATTGTCTCCATTCCAGGCCCAGAGAAGTCTCCTGTATTTAAAGTGAATTCTGGAA
>MNYL01000039.1 GCA_001873075.1 Fibrobacteres bacterium CG2_30_45_31
AGTTCGATATAGATCGTTGGATTGGGGAGCATGGAAAACCGTGGCTCACAGGAAATCTCCCTTACAACATTTCCACCCCGATTATTGCCAATCTGATGCCTTTGCTGCATAAGACGTGCGGTTTTATGGGCATGGTACAGTTGGAAGTCGCGAAACGCCTTTGTGCGGTGCCGCATACAAGTGATTATGGGAGCCTTTCGGTTTGGGTGAGTGCTCATGCGGAAAGTCGTATTTTGCGAAAAATAGGGCCCGAACATTTTAATCCGAAGCCGAACGTAGATAGTGCAACCATTCTTTTGACGCCGCTGGAGAAACCTCTCGAAGCCGCGCCAGAGTTCTTTGAATTTGTGCAAAAGTGCTTTTCCCAAAAGCGAAAACGCATCACCAATTGTCTGGTGGGCACCTTTGAAAAAAACGCTGTATTTGCGGCGCTGGAATCCCTGGAATTTTCCGAAAATACCCGTGCTGAAGAACTCTCTCCGCAGCAGTTCCTTAACTTGTACAACGCGCTTAACCAGTCAAAAGCAACACCATAAAACGCTTTTTTGGAGCAATCCAGTGGCTAAAAAAACTTAAAATTACAGAGATTTAATCTCTTTGATTTAATTCTCTGTGGCTTGTTGCGGGGAAGTTTAACGTTTACGAGGCTCCTCTGTAAAGCTTGCTATGAAAAATGTAATTCAGAGAGATCCTAACATTGAAAATCGATTTTAAGTACAAAAAAATCCCCAAGAATCGGGGTCTTCAATAAGGCTAGGAATAATTTATAATTCATTTTTAGGCCTGCTAAATACCAGACTTGCATTCTTGACGAACTGATTCTTCTAGGGCCTCTAGGATCACTTTTGTTTTGAGATCATCTCAAGTACTTACGGCATCTGCGCGAGGTTTCGTTGATGCCCGCCTTGCTACTTGCTGGTGTATCGGTTCTGTCCGTCATTTTCGTTCTCTTTGTTGTTGATTTTAGCTTTTAAAATTCAACTAAGAAAACGCCTTTTCTTGGCTCAAATTTTGATGCTCTATTTCACTGCGATCTTTAACGTTTTTTTACCGCTTTTAGCAAAATAAATACCCTTTTGCAGATTAGAAATATTTAGAATGAAATTCTTACCATTTGCAGAGGCTTTCCCGACTAAATGTCCATTCAAATCAAATAAATGAATTGCCGAATTAGAAATGAGAGTGTTTTCTTCTTGATAAAATACAGGGTTCGAAAAAGTTTTATCTGTTGAAAAATTGAACACGCTTGAAGGATCTTCATCTATAAAGTTTTCTACATGTGTGATCCCATTATTTACATAATTGCCAAGTCCATATTGCTTACGCATAGAGTTTAAAACGTTGATGTCAAAAATAGATCCCACGGGTTCTGTTTGTCGGCGAATGATAGTCATGTTATTTTCGCCTTCGTGGCCTGTATCCCAAGCGATAGGAATCAATCCATGTGCTTTTGCAGATTGAACCACGTAATTATAAAAGAGTACGCGCCCGCGCTGGTGGCTTTCCAAATCATTGTCCGTGAGTACTCCAACACGATTGTTTGCCCCATATTCACCTAATACCACAGGAATATTTTTGCTTGTGAATTTAGACTTCATCATCTCAAATTGCTGATCAATATAAATGGAGTCACTAGAATGTTCATAGGATTGAGACCAAGCATTCCAACCCGCATTGTATTTTGGATCGGAACCAAAATTTTCGATTCCCCAATAATATTGAGGATAAACTATTTTCCCCCAATCTGTGGGCTTTGTCATCAGAGAATATAAATAAGGATAAAAATGAACTTCAACCATAATGCGGTTATCTATAACATCTGTTGGAAGTGTGTTCATAAAAGAATTTGTGCGCTCAATACTTGTTGATGGCCCTTGTACAATCAGGGTTCGGCTTGCATTATTGCTTCCAGTTTTACGAACAGCATCTACAAAAGTTTGGTGATAACTCAAAAGCACAGCCATTTCTGTTGCACTAAAATCATCATCAGTGGCGGGTTCGTTTGCGCTTGCAAAAAGCAAATGCTTGTCATAGTTTTTGAACCGTTCTGCAATTTGCTCCCAGTAAGCTTTTTGTTTTATATTCACCGAATTTTGCGCTGATGTGGTAATGTTTTCTTGTAGCCAGCCACCATCCCAATGAATATTCAAAATGGTATAAAGTCCAGCTCGCATACAATAATCCACTACGGTTTGTACAGAGTCCATCCAGCTTTTATTGATGATGTTATTATTTGCATGACTGTCCCAAGCGCAAGGAATGCGGATGGTGTTAAATCCAGCGGCTTTTACGGAATCAACATATATTTGTGTCGGAAACTTATTGCCCCATAAAGTAGGGTCGCTAGGCACTTCCATCGTATTACCGATATTAATTCCAAAACCCATTTCAGCATAAATATCCATTGCCGATGGCAAGGTGTTAGCGGCAAAAACCATTGATGAGTTTATAAAAAAAGCAACACCCAAGAGCAAATACTTACTCATAAAAGACTTCCCGAAAAAAAATAAGCAAAACCAAAAAGCCTGAAAAAGTATAAATAAAATGAATGACGTTTGTATCATTAAGTTTTCAAAGATATGGATAAGTTATCCAAAAGGGTGGCGTGCAGGAAGAAAAAGTCAGTAAAAAGACCACCCAGTAAAATAATGAAATAGCCGAAAAAAAAATAACGTTTGGCAGACATAAAACATCACGAACTGATGACACAAATAGACCACAATCACATCTTAGACAGGGATTTTAGTAGTTCCTTTTTTGTATGGACAAATCGTCAATAAAAAAGCATCTCCCTAAGAACCACTGAATTAAATAAATATGGACATTTAAAGCGACTTTGGAAAAGGAATTTTTATGGTCAAGAATTTGGCGATGAATGCAACAATAAAGGGATCTGGGCGACTAAATTCAAGAACTGGGAAAATTGAAAATCTGGATACAAATTAGTTCTAGGATAAAACATAAAACACAGGCGTAAAAAGAGCTTTCATCGTTAAATGAGTGCTACGGATAAAGAGGGCAATAGTATGGAAAAGGGATTCAAAAATGTGTTTGTGGCAGCGGGTATATGGGCTGCATTATTGGTCACGGTCTTAATGCCAAGTTCGGCAGGAGCCTATGGCCCACTCACCATGTACACACCGCCGTCATCGGCTCCGTTTCCGGGCGTTTTGTATGCAAGAGCCATCCAGACAAGCAATGGCAAGATGTATGCAACTTTTGAGCAGTATACAAAAGAAGTATCTTCATTCCCAATCTTTGAAAGCTTAGACAGCGGTCTAAGCTGGAGTGACATAGGTGACGTCAAGGACACACACAAGAATTGGGGAATGAGGTGGGAACCCCATCTCTACCAACTGCCCCAGAAAATAGGCGACATGCCTGCAGGGACACTCCTTGCTGCCGGCCTTGTTCTTCCCTATGTCATTGAAGACTCCTGCGAAATCGATCTGTACATGAGCACCGACGAGGGTCGGAATTGGACCTATGTCAGCACAGTTGCCGTTGGAACGAAACCGGATCCCGGCAGCGATCCGGTATGGGAGCCATTTTTAATGGTAGCTGATAACAAACTTTACTGTTTCTATTCCGACGAACGGGATCCGGATACGAAATACAGTCAGAAATTGGTGCACCAGTCAACAACAGACGGCGTTCATTGGAGCAATGTAGTTGATGACGTTGCCATTAGTGGCGAAAGGCCAGGCATGGTCGTGGTCACTCAAATGCCGAATGGCAACTACCTGATGATTTATGAAATCATAGCAAACACTAATGGCGGTGTGTACTACAAAATTTCTTCGAACATCGAAAGCTGGAATACATCCAATAAGGGAACCTATCTTGACGGTGGCACCAGTCCCTATGCCGTCACCATGGGCGGAACCGTCATTTTAAGCAGCGCTGGAAACAATAATCTCTATACAAACGACAATAATGGCGAAGGCAGTTGGAAACAGATCAGCAGTCCTGTCGGGGCGGCCTACTCGCGATGTCTGGTCCCGCTGAATAACGGGCGTTTGTTTGTGATTAACGCAGGCTGGAACAATAAAAAGGCTTTGAACAGTGGTGTGATTTACGGTGATCTGGCCTTTGGTTGTACACCCACTGCTATAGTTCCCTATATGCAAGTAAACGGAGGGGAATGGCAGAATACTTCGGCTGATACGGTCGATCAGGGTGCAACCATTATCATCGGGCCTCATCCAGTAGAAGCAACAGGCTGGAGCTGGAGTGGCCCGGATGGGTTCAGTGCATCCACACGTGAAATCACCCTATCCAATGTTTCTGCTGCACAGGCTGGTACTTACACGGCGATCTATACGAATTCCTCAGGATGTAAGAGTACACAGAAATTTATTTTGACAGTGAATACTGCTACCAGAATTCTGACCATTCATGCCAAGGGCAGCCGTGAAAGTGTACAGGTGCAACTGCTTACCAATAATGATTTGAATTTACAACTTTTTGATAAAAACGTTGAAGTCAGAATTTTAAATCTCGAAGGAAAATCTGTCTACAAAAAACAGACTTCCGCAAACGAGTTGGTCATTCCGGGCTTAAAAGCGGGGGTGTATATCATTGATATCATGCAGAATAAAGTTCTACTGGAAAGAAAATCATTTGTGGTCGAATGATTTATTTCCCGAAGGAGCCATTCGTTTACTCTAAGTTAAACACAATAAAAACAGTGGAACCGAGAGTTATTTTTTGTTGAAGCGGGGCGGCACTTTGTTCTGCATCCATATACCCTCCGGCCCCAAGCATTTTAGCACTTCTGAAACTGACTGGGGCAAAGTTCTCGATAATAGGCTCATCTGAAATCATTTGCACATCCCCTAAATCTTCTCCACTCGCTTTGGCAAGGAGTTCCGCTTTTTTCTTTGCTTTTTGAGTCGCGGTTTTGAGAATTTGATTTTCCTTTTCATCCTGATTGCGAACTATAGGTTGCATACTCAAAATTTCCACATCGGCGATAGTCGAAAGCCCTTCAGAAAAACGAGACGCTTTCGAAGGATCAGGAAGCGTTACTTTTATGTTTTGAGACAATTCAAAACCATTGAAACTTCTTTTGCCCTTGAACCAAGACCAACTTTTATCCAAGGAAAAATCGCTGATGACAAGGCTGTCTTTAGGAATATTGAGACTTTCGGCAAATTCCGTAAGTCCCTCAACGCTTGCCTTAAGTTTGGTTACAAGCTGATTGCGATCAGGGCCAGTGAGGTTCACACGCAAGAGAACAATGATTTCATCCGGAGAAAAAGTTTCGGTGTGCGAGGCAGAGACTTTAACGGAGGAACCAGTTCCGGTTTCCACGGAAGGAGTATAAGTATTCCTTCCCCAGATGATATAAACTATTGCAATGAGCGTAATGCAGGCCGCAATAAAAGCGATAAGCCATTTCATAAACTTCTCCTTGGAAAATGATTTCCGTTTCCCAAGAAAGGTACAAAAAAAGGCCAGACATCAGTTGCCTAGCCTTTTCGAAAACTTAAAAAGGATTATTTCTTCTTAGAACGCTTCACAATTTTTGCGTCTTGAATTTTTGTGGACTTATCGTCAGAGAGGGCTGCATTGGTTGTTGCCGCTTTATTGCGGTTGATGATCGCATATTGACCAATGCCCCAGAGGTTAGATATAATCCAGTAAAGCACTAATCCAGAAGGCATCACGGCACTGAAGAAGAACATCATCGCAGGCATCATAATGGTCATCATTTTACGTTGCGCAGGATCTGTCATCGCCACCATGGATTGCTTCGTCTGGAAGTAGGTGGTGAACACCATCACGATCGGAAGAATCGCAAGGCCATCTGGCATGAGGTATGGAATGGAGAACCCATGGAAAATAACATCCGAACTGGAAAGGTCGCTGATCCAACCAATGAAGGGCATTCCGCGAAGTTCAATCGCGCGGCCAAACACCATAAACAAACCAAAGAAAATCGGCATCTGGATAAGCATCGGTAAACAACCACCGGTACAGGATGCCATGGGGTTGATGTTATGCTTGGAATAAAGCTCCATGATTGCCGCTTGTTTCTTTTGCGGTTCTGCACGGTACTTGATATTGATCGCATCAATTTCTGGTTTGATCTTGCTCATTTCTTTGGTGGAACGCAATTGCTTCACGGTCAATGGGGTGGTAATGAGCTTCACAAGAATAGTCAGAAGAATAATGGCCACACCGTAGTTCGGGATGAAGCCGTAGAAAATCTTAAGGAGAGAAAGAAGGAATCCACAGATGGCAACGAACCAAACATCGGCACCACACCATGTCCAGCCACTCACAATGATCTTTTCAAATCCATTCCCAAGAGAGGAAACTTCTTTCCATTCCAAGGGAAGAATCATAAAATCAAAAGCGAGGCTATCGGTATCACGCATATAA
>MNYL01000042.1 GCA_001873075.1 Fibrobacteres bacterium CG2_30_45_31
CAAAACTCGCGCTTAAGAAAATGCGGGATCGAAACCTGCTTGCTGTGGGTGACCAGGCGGAATTTTTTGCGAGCATTAGTTTTATTGCGAGGCGTTATGTGCAACGAAGATTTGATGTGGATATTCTGGATGCAACACTTTCTCAGTTGAAAAAACGCATGGCCCATGTGGTCGGTTTGCAACAGGCTTATAAGGAATCGGTGGTGTCGCTTGAGGAAGAGACAGAACCCGTAAAATTTGCAAAGATGAAATTAAACGTTGATCGGTGCGATTTCTGGAATGATTGGATTGATCGATTGCTGGACGATACACGCCCTCTCCCTGAAGAAGATAAGAATAAGGACGGTAAGAATTCCAAAGAAGGAAAAGACGCCCCGCAGTATAAACAAAAAAAGAAAGAGAACCAAGACCAAGATTTCGAGCCATCGGGAAAAAAAGAGCCCCACAAAAATCATGTTGATTTTGAGAGTCCTCATATGAATGCCGATGATGGTGGCGGGCTTCGAAAAAAAGAGGATGCAAAGATTATTGATGCCGTGATAGTTGATTCGGATAAGGCTTCGTCTAAAGGAGGCCTGTGATGGATTTTTTAGGCTTTCATTTTCAGAATCCAGAAGCCTTTTTCTTGTTGTTTTTGGTTCCTTTCCTGATCTTTGATTATTGGTGGAGTCAGCGGAAACGCAAGAGTACCATTAAATTTCCCGCACTGGCACTCGCGCGCAAAGCGAGGCCGAGCTGGACCATGCGTTTACGTCATATAGTTCCCGCGCTTCGCATTGCGGCACTCTGTTGTTTTGTGGTGGCGCTTTCCCGGCCTCAGAATGCGACGGAAGTGGAATATACGTCAACGGATGGTGTAGATATTATGCTGGCGTTGGATGTGTCTGGTTCCATGGGCATTCTGGATATGCTGACGCCTTCGGAGCGAGTAAAGCTGGGCGTGATGAATGCGGAACGTGTTTTGAAAACGGGTGAGTTTTGGAATTACAGTCGTTTGGGTTATGCTAAAATTGTGATTTCTGATTTTATTCAGAAGCGCAAGAGCGACCGCATTGGGCTTTCTGTATTTGCGGGGCGTTCTTTTACGCAATGTCCTTTAACGCTCGACTACGGATCCCTTTTGGAAATTCTGGGTGCGGTGAATGATTCGACGGCTCCTGGGAACGGCACTGCTATTGGCGATGGGTTGATGACGTCCCTTGCCCGATTGGAAAAATCAGAGGCGAAGTCGCGGATTGTGATTTTGTTGACCGATGGTCGCGATAATGCCTCTCTTGTGCCACCGCTCCATGCTGCGGAAGTGGCGAAAGCTCTCGGGGTTAAAGTGTATACGGTGGGCGTGGGAAAAAAGAACGGCTCTGTTCTCGCTTTTCAGCAGAATCCGTGGACGGGCGAGATTTCATGGGGTGAACGTGAGATTACTCCAGAAGAAGGCATTGATGAAAATGTGCTGAAACAAATTTCGACGATGACGGGAGGAAAATTCTACCGCGCCGAGAATAAAGAGGACCTGGAAGAAATTTACGCGAACATTGATAAATTGGAAAAAACCGAGATTCAGACGATTGCTTATGCTCGCTATGCAGAGAAGTTTTATCCATGGCTTGTGGCGGGAGCGTTACTCTTGCTTTTGGAACTTATTTTGGCCAATACGCGCTTTGTGAGGATTCCATGAGATTTGCTGAAATTCAATTTTTATGGGGATTGTTTACCCTGCCTTTGTTCGCGATGCTTTTTGTGTATGCGGGTTATCGTCGTAAGAAATTAGCGGCAAGGTTTGCTTCTCTTCCCATGCTTCCGAAGATTGCGACATCGCTTTCGCCTTGGCGCCGTAGAACCAAGATGTGCCTTTTGTTGTTGGCGATAGCGTTCTTGTTTGTGGCTTTGGCGCGCCCTCAGTGGGGACGCAAAATGGAGCACATCGAACGCCGCGGTCTCGATCTGGTGCTTGCCCAGGATATTTCGCTTTCGATGCTCGCAGAGGATATAAAACCGAATCGATTGGTGCGTTCCCGGCATGAAATTTCGGCGTTTTTAGAAACGCTCACGGGAGACCGAGTGGGCCTCGTGGCCTTTTCAGGAGAGGCACAGACGATGGTGCCTTTGACTCTTGATTATGGCACGGTGCAGATGATGTTGAAGGAATTGAGTCCGGGTTGGTTGATGCCTGGGACGGATTTATCAGCAGCAATCAATAAAGGTTTGCAAATATTCAAGCGTTCTAAAGTACCGAGCCAATATTCGGTGATGATTCTCATGACCGATGGTGAAGAACAGGATGCAAAAGCAATAGAAGCGGCGAAGGTGGCTGCGGAACAGGGCGTGCGCATTTATACCGTGGGCATAGGATTCCGAGAAGGGGTGCCGATTCCCATGCCTTCAGAGAATGGGGACGTCACCTACCATAAGGATCGTTTTGGGAATATTGTGACTACGCGTTTAGAAGAATCGACATTACAGGAAATAGCCTCTATCACGGGAGGACGTTACTATTACGCGAATCCTGGGGAGTTCCAGTTACAGAAAGTTCTTTCAGAAATAGCGACGCTGGAAAAGAAGGATAATTCTTCGAATCAGTTGGAAAACTATCAGGATCATTATCAGGTATTTTTAGCAATTGCAATGATTCTTTTGCTTGCTGAGGCGATGATTTCGGAACGTGGTCGCTTGCACAAAAAAGAAAACGGAAGATTTAGCTGAGTGTCAATATGAAAAAGTGTTATCGATTATTAGGGCTTATTTTGGTGCTTGCGCTCACTGTGGCGGCCCGTCCCATTAATGATGGAAATAAACTTTTTGCGAAGGGCGACTATGCAGGCGCGCTCAAAAAGTATATGGATGCGCGGAAAGATGAACCCACCAACCCCTTGTTGTTTTACAACATTGGTACTTGTCAGTACAAGCTGGGAAATTTTGCGGAGGCGAAGGCAGAGTTAGAAAGTGCGGTGCGGATGCCCGATTCCGCATTGGCTTCTAAGGCGGCCTATAATTTGGCCAATACTTACTTTCGTCTGGGAGAAAAAGCGTCCGAGCCTTCTGAACGTATTGCTGCCTGGCGCGAATCTGTGGGATATCTCAAAAAAGCGATTGATCTCAATTCCGACTTTGAAAATGCGAAACGCAATGTGGAGATTGTCCAACGTAAGTTGAAAGAGGAATTGGACAAACAGAAAGAAGAAAAGAAAAAAGATCCGGAAAAAAATCAGGATCAGAAACAACCGAAGTTAAGTGAAAAAGCGAAGCAAATATTAGCGCGGGCGTTGCAGATGGCGAAAGAAGGCAAATACAATCCGGCAAAGGCTCTTTTGGAAAATACCATTGCTGAAGATTCCACGGCGGGACAGTTGAGTCCTTATGTGCAACGTATTGATGATGTGATCGAAATTAAAGCAGGACGTAAGCCAAAATCTAAAGTAGATGCTTCCAATACGGATAATGACTTGGGGGTAATTTAATGAGCACATTTACCAAATTTTTAGTGGTAGTTTTGGCTTTGTTTGTCTCTGTTTCTTTTGCGGCACCCAAATCTCCAAATGCCTATTATAGCGATGCTGCGTTCCAGTATATTGAGAGTCGATTGCCTACCGCAGAGATCACCTGCAAAGAGGGCCTCTCTTATTATCCGAGTGATTCCAAGTTGCAAATGCTTCTCGATAGAATCCAGGAAGCTAAGGACGAGCAGAAGAATCAGAATAAGAAAGATAATCAAGACCAAAATAAAGACAAGAATAAGGATCAAAAGCAAGATCAAAATAAAGATCAGCAACAAAATCAGGATCAGAACCAAGACCAGAATAAAGATAAGGATCAAAATAAGGATCAGGACAAAAATCAGGACCAGAAACAAGATCCGAATCAACAACAAGGTTCTAGTTCCAGCCAAGGTTCACCGAAGTCTTCTAATAGCGAGGCCCAAAATGAGCCGCCTCAGCAGTTGCCTCCAGGGGCGTTGAATCCGGAGCAGGCATCTCAGTTGCTTAAGGACTTTGATGAGCAGAATGGAGAACGGAAGCCATGGAAACCAGTGCGTGGGACTGTGCGTCCTGAAAAAGACTGGTAAATTTGTTTATGAACTCCGATTGTGTTTAAAATTCGTTTTCTATACAAAGACGTTGATTGCTGTTAGGAAATGCTGTCGGCTTTGAAAAGACCTTCATCAGATTAGCCTTATGGAGGTTTGAGGCGGTGATATGCCAAAACAGTACACTATTTTTCATTCTCGCAAAACAATTTTTAAAACTGTTCATCCACGAGAGTTAAAATCCCGAGAGTTGTATTTTCAACTTCGCTGTGATTGTACCAAGAGTGATGTGAATTTTGAATGAATGTCCACATGAGTGGGACATTTTCTATTTGTTGTTATTTGAAGTTGAGTATTCAATTAGATACGCGTGGGCCAAATAAAAAAGACGTCTGTTCTTCAGAAGCCTTAGAATACCGTTAGTTTGTCGAAAATGATTTTGACGCTTAGAACTGGTAAAAAAGTTTCATTCCAAGTTCACCAAAATGCTGATATAAGGATTTATCCAGCGAACAAAATCCATTATCGGGAGTAGAGACACTTCCAAAAGAAAGAAGCCGATATCGCAAGGCCAGATCTACACCAATATTATCCGTTACAAGATAATGAATGGTGAAAGAAGGAGCGATGCCGTTTCCGCTATGGATGGCGTTGCCTATTTCTTCGTTGCCATACGGGTCATGGCCAATAACAGATCCTTTAACCTCTAAGCGGGCGAATGAATAAGCAAGACCTAGAGCTAACTGAAATCTCTCTGGCCAGAAAAAATTGTAGCGGTATTCTACGGAGGCTCTCCAATAATTGGCATCTTTTTCTGTGGCGAAGGTGGTGTCTTCTGCATAACCCACAGAGGGTTTCCACATACCAAAGGAAACGGCAATCGTATGCTGATTAATATTGGCCCCAATTTCAATATTGGGAATCAAAAAGGTACTCAGATTGGGGATGTAGACTCTTTCTTTAGCATCTTCGTCATCGTTGGTTTCAACGTAACCTTTACCATCCATGTCCCCTTGAGTAAAAGAGGCGTCCAATCCTAAGGCAATGTAATGGGATCGCACAATGTGTGGTCCACTGGCAAAAGAGAGAGAGGCGAGTGCGAGAACCCAAAGGGGCATTTTTTTCATGGAAAATTTCCTTGGTTATTGGAGAGCCGCGTAATGAAACATGGCATCAATGCATTTCTTCGCTTTTTCTCGAAGCGACTCCTCCATTTCAATTTTCATTGCCTTTTCTGGATGCCGCAGTGTATTCAGAATGTTGTCGAGGGAGTTCGACTTCATGTATCTACACATGCTACAACTTCCAATAAATGTTTTGTTTGGCAGTTCCGTTTGCAAACGGGCGCTGAGA
>MNYL01000264.1 GCA_001873075.1 Fibrobacteres bacterium CG2_30_45_31
CTTAGCCGGAGAAGATTGAAAACACCCTCCCAGCAAAAAAAGCGGCAATAAAAGGACCGCTACAGGGATGCAGAATTTCATACAGGGAATATAGACTTTGGGGTGCCTCATGATTTTATCCCCCGCTCCACTCGTTGCTGAGTATTTCCGCCTGTTTGAGTATCAATTCCACTGCTTCCACCGCTTTGTCCGGCGGGTACTTGTATTTCTGCAAAGTGCGGCGCACAAGTATTCGCAATTGAGCCCGTACGCTTTCGCGGATCTGCCAATCCACGGTGGTCGACCGGCGCAGTTTTTCTGTGATTTCGACGGCGATTTTCTTGAGGATTTCATCGCCCAGTTCGCGCACAGCACTTTCATTATAAGCGAGCGCATCGTAAAAAGCGATTTCGTCTGGGTTTAATCCCAGTGCCGTATCGCGGTCCAGAACCGCTTGAAATTCTTTCGCCATGGCAATCAATTCTTCGATGACCTGCGCCGTTTCAATCGCACGATTATTGTACTGTCGCAAGGTTTCCTGCAAGCGATCCGAAAATTTCTTTTCCTGCACCGTATTAGTACGGGTCTTGGCCTTGATATCATCCTTCAAGAGCTTTTCGAGCAACTCCACCGCAAGATTCTTGTAGGGCATGTGGCGCAAATCGTTAAGAAAATCATCGGAGAGCAAATTAATATTGGGTTTGGCAAGACCACACAGAGCGAAGATATCAGCGACACCCTCAGCGATCACAGCGTTGTCCAGAATAGTTTTGAGGATTGAGTTTTTATCTTCCTGCATGCGCTTTGAATCTACCGAGGTAAACTTGCAGAAGGCCACCTTGATTGCAGAATAAAAGGCGAGTTCCTTGCGAAGGGTCTTGACATTATCCAGAGTGCTACAGAGAGAATAGGCTTTGGTCGCAGAGAGCACGAGATCCATAAAGCGCTTTTTGCCATCCTCCAGGCCCAGAATATAGTTCGCTGCGGGGACCAGCAGGTATAAGGCTTTCGTCTCAAAAGCACTGAAATCAAAGCCCTCATTTTTGCCCGTCTTCGCGAACATACCGCGCAAAGCGTCCACCTTTTCCAGCAATAGCGAAAGAGCCTCTGCCGAATCATGAGCCGCTTCTCCTTTGCCCTGGGAATCGGTGTAGGTCTTGAGCGCAAGCTTGAGCTCATTGGCGATGCCGATATAGTCCACCACCAAGCCACCCGTCTTGTTTTTGAACACGCGATTCACGCGGGCAATGGCCTGCATCAGGTTGTGCCCCTTCATGGGTTTGTCCACATACATGGTGTTGCAACAGGGGACATCGAAACCGGTGAGCCACATATCGCGCACAATCACCAGCTTAAGCGAATCGGCGGGCTTTTTGAAACGCTTCTCGAAATTTTTCTTGACCTGCCTGGAATAAATATGCGGGCGCAATAATCCTTTGTCGGCAGCGGAACCTGTCATGACAATCTTGATTGCTCCCTGCGTCGGATCATCGCTATGCCAATCGGGGCGGAGCGCCACAATCTCGTTATACAAATGCACGCACACCTCGCGGCTCATGCATACGATCATCGCTTTGCTCTCCATGGAAGCATTGCGCGTCTCAAAATGTTGTACCAAATCCTGAGCGATTTGTTTCAGCCGGGGTGTCGCCCCCACCAGCTTTTCCAGGCGGGTCCATTCCCCCTTCGTCTTTTCGCGATTTTCCACATTCTCTTCGTCTTCGATCACTTCGTCCACCTGGGCCGAGAGCGATTCAATCTCCGCCTGATTCAGATTCAGGCGCGCCAATCGGGATTCATAGAAAATGGGAACCGTCGCTCCATCATCCACGGCATCCTGGATATCATAAATGGAAACGTAATCGCCAAAAACCGCGCGAGTATCCTTATCCTCCTCAGCAATGGGAGTCCCTGTAAAGCCAATGAAACTCGCATTGGGCAAGGCATCGCGCATGTGTTTCGCGTAACCGAATTTGTACAAGCCGTCCTTGGTGAGCTCCGCTTTAAGGCCGTACTGGCTGCGATGCGCTTCATCGGAAATCACCACAATATTATGGCGGGCATTGAGAACCGGATGCAAAGTTTCATCGGAGAGCAGCGCAAACTTCTGCACCGTTGTGAAAATAATACCCCCCGACTCACGCTCCGAAATCAAGGTGCGCAAAGCCTCGCGGTCGTGGGCTTGCACGGGAGTCTGTTTCAAAAGTTCCTGTGCCGCACAGAAAGTCTGGAACAACTGCCCATCAAGATCATTGCGATCCGTGACGACGACCAGAGTGGGGTTATTCATTTCGCGTTGCTGCAACAACTTGCCCGCATAACAGCACATGGAAATACTTTTGCCCGAACCTTGCGTGTGCCACACCACACCCGCTTTTTTGCTACCGGGTACGACTTCATCTCCATAGCGGGCGCGACGTTCCAGCAACATCCCCGATTGGGGTTGCTGCGCGGCAATCACCGTAGCCCGTACCGCTTCGCGCACGGCGTGAAACTGGTGGTACCCGGCAATCTTCTTGATAAGCGCGCCCTCGTTCGTTTCGAAAATCACAAAATAGCGGACATAATCGAGGAATAATTCCGGATCAAAAAAACCGCGCACCACGGTTTCAAGCTGCCACTCCACTTGAGGCCTGTCTTCTTCGTTTTTGAGAGTGCGCCAAGGTAAAAAACGTTCCTGGTTAGCGGTCAGCGAACCCACGCGGGCCTGATAACCATCGCTCGCCACCAAAGCCTCGTTGCTCACAAAAAGATCGGCAATTTCTTCTTTGTAAGTCTGAAGCTGGTTGAAAGCATCCCCGGTATCCACACCCTCATCGCCGGGATTTTTAAGCTCAATCACCGCCAAAGGAAGGCCATTCACAAAACAAATAATATCAGGGCGGCGCGGTTGGCGCGTGCCTTTAATGGTAAACTGGTTGATCGCCTGAAAACGGTTGTTGGAAACGCGGTCAAAATCGATCAGAAAGGCATGGTCATCGACCACACGATTCTCTTTCTTGTACTGCACGGGAACGCCGTTCAGAAGCAGCCGATGAAAGTCGCGGTTGTTGAGCAAAAGGTCGAGTCCATGGGGCTTCGTCACTTGAGCGATCACACCCTCGAAACAAGACTCCGGGAGCTCGGGATTCAGGCGTAGCAAAGCCTCTTCGAGCTCGCGCCGCAATACCACCTCGCGGTAATCCTTGCGCCCGGGCGTATCGCTCTCCGGGCAAATATCGGGGCCATAAAGAGTATCCCAGCCCGTTTCACGGAACCAGTCGAGGCAAAGATTTTCGAGCTCGGATTCGTTGATCTTCATGGTTATTTTCCCTTCTTTCGAGGAAGTTTCAGGGACTTGATATCGCCTTCCAGTTCCCGCAGACTTGCTTCGCGCTCGGCCACTCGCTGAGATTCCTGATATTTCTCAAATTCTGCGGCCGATTTGTCCAGGGCCGACTGATGACTGATTTTGCCCGCGTGAGTGAGTAGTTCGCGCCCGTTGAGCTGGATGATTGCATCAAGACGCTGAATCCAATCCTTCATGTACATAGGCGTGCGTTGCTCTGCCATAGCTTCGGCAAAAGCCAAATATTGTTCCACAATGAGCCCCAGCAACTTCATTTCATTTTCGTCAAGATAGTTTTTAGCAATACTCACATCACTTTTACGGACAGCAACGCCTTTCTTATCCAGAGAACTCATGCCCATCAGGGGGAGTGCCGCATCGCTACGACGGTACACCAATTCTGCGGCCGTTTGCTCACTGATTGCCCAGAGCAACTTGTTCTGGACAATCTTGAAGAACTCCAGCGTACTCTCGTCCCTGGGATCGTAGTCGATACTGGTGGTGTAGATATCCTTGATTTTCTGGTAAAAGAAACGCTCGGAAAGACGGATTTCACGGATGCGCTCTTGCAGTTCCGTGAAATAGTTCATGGAATTGCCGGACTTGAACCGCTCATCGTTCAGGGCAAAACCCTTGACAATGTATTCCCGCAGCCGCTGCGTAGCCCAGATGCGGAACTGGGTACCCTGAAGGGATTTGACCCGATAGCCCACAGAAATGACCACATCGAGGTTATAAAAATTGGTCTTTTTCGCAAGATTTCCCACAAATTCGGAAATCCCGAATTTACGCATGGTTTGGGATTCCTGAAGTTCACCCTCTTCAAAAATATTCTTAATGTGCTCGTTGATCGTGGACTTGGCTTTTCCAAAAAGCTCAGATAACTGATCTTGGGTGAGCCATACGGATTCGTCTTCGAGGCGCACATCAAGTTTGATGGCACCGTCCTGGGATTGGTAGAGGAGGAGTTGGGATTGGGGTGAATCCACCACGTCTTTTTGTTTCATTGCTTCACCTTTCTTTTCACTTTAGATAATTATATCGAGGTTGTAGAAGTCGACAGGCCTTTTTACTTGGCGTTGGCCCTCAGCTCGAACTAACAAGAAATTCTTGTGAGTTGCCTCTGGGGGGAGTTCCTCTTCCTCGTAGATACTCAAAATGTGCTGAGTTAGCCAAACGGTTTCGCCTTCAAAACGGACATCGAGTTTTATTTTTCCGTCTTCAGCCTGGTAGACTAGGAACTGTCCGTGGGAGGGGGTGAATCCTTGCTTCAACTCGGTCATACTGAACCCTCTTCAGAAGATTCGCCAACGCTATTCAGCAGAGCTTTGTATTGTTCACGATCAAGCTCTTTGATTCGTTCAAGAATTTGACATGCAACAGTTTTCATTTCTGGAACAACAACGGGCATTGCTCCTCTTTCGAAACCACCACAAAGATGAGAATATTCATTATTGATACGATCCATTAATATTGCAGGGACTTTATCGGCACCAAAAAAAGCGATAAGTTTTTCCGATTCGTCCCTGTAATCAGGATACTTGTAATGCAAATATATTTCCATGAATTTTCTAGCATTATTTGCAAATTGATAATCCACAAGTGCACCGTCATCAGTAGATGAATCCGCTCTAGAACATTTATAAATATGGTGAAACAGAAAATTGAATTCTGTGACATAATCTTTCAAATGTTTAGGCATGATTCCAATTGACGATGAATTTCCGTTTCGATTAATAGTGAAGTATTCCTTTTGTCTTTCCTGAGGCTTTCCGATAGATGAAATGGTCCATCCTTTTAATCGTTTCAAATATTTCAGAAAATCTAAATTATGGGTAGAAATGAATAATTGACTATATGAATCTGTCTGAGCGATTCTTGCCGATATCAGGCTATAAATAAAAAATACATGATTTCCATCAAGACTTGAAATCGGATCATCAATCCAGATAATAGGCTTAGAGCCTTTAGTATCAATGTCTTCGAGCTTGGCAAGAAAATAGCAAAAGGCTAAAAGACTACATTCGCCTTCACTCAAATGATAAGCCTTCTTTCCTTCGCGAGTTACTTCAAAGCGAATGGCAGGTATAGAGCCAGCTTCAGAAGAATCTTTGATCGCTCGGAGAGACAAGAACTGGTGTCCAAAATGATTATTCAGGTATTCATTAACTTTAATTGCGCCTTTTTCTTCATCATTCAGTTCCCGCTTCTTTGCCGCAATTTTATTCAGCTTAAGCTGAATAATTGCTAGGATGTCTGAAACTGCTTGTCGCTCTCTCTCTTCCGCATTTTTTAGGTTTGCAATTTCAGCGAGGTATTCTTTGTAGCCAATGATTTGCGCAAAACGATAGACTTCATCGAGTCTTAGGTGTTTCTTTGCCTTTTCTTGATCGCTGCCGAGTTGTGCCGAATAGGAGTTTGATTCTGTTGCAAGTTCTGCATATTGCAGCCAAAGTTGCAATATTTCTGTGGAGTTGTCCTCAACATCTACGACAATATCTTTTCGGAATTTATCGTCCTTTTTCTTCTTTAGCAAGTCGGTCAAATTGTCCAAATGCTCTTTATAGGACTTGACTAAGACTGCAAGAGATTGGTTAATGAGTTCCACTCGTTCATGGAATTTCGAGTAAAACGAACCATTCTTGATCAGTAATTTTCCATCAATACTGGATGTTTCCAATTCAATTTTGCCTAGCAACGTTTCAATTGCAAGATCAAGCTCGCGCGATGCTTCATCGAAGTGTTGCTCCAGTGCAACCCAACGCGATTTTGAAATTTGATTTCCACAAAAGGCACAGGTTGTACGCTTATCGTGATGGTGTTCCCGACCTTCTTTTACCCACTTATTGAGCATTGCATCTTTGATCAACTCTTCAATCTTATTGGATTCATTAATATTCTTGGTCAATAAATTTTTTGCGTCTTGAATGAATTGTTCAAAAAGTAGCTTGGGTGTTGCAATCAAGGGTATTGGACTCAAGGCCTTCTCTTCAATCACTTTTTCATACTGTTTAATTTGATCTGCGCTTTGTTGCTGAAAATCACCTTTTAAAGCAGTTTGTAAATCATTTTCCAATTTGGCTACAGTGTAGTTTTGATCTCCAAAACGGGCCGATTGATATTTGATTCCAGCTTGCCGACCAGTCGCTTTTGTGTTGAGTTGACTTTTTAATTGATCACTTCTATTGCCATGATCTGTCTTAGCCTTTTGGTACTCTTTTTCCTTTAATACCTTCGATTTATATAATCCAGATTCATTTCCAAGATCATTCTTGCCTAACTCGCTCTCTAAGGTCTGGATTTCCAATTCAATCTTGTTGTTGTTGTCACCTAAGATTGCAAAAGGCTTAATGCATTCTTCAGGATTGGAAATAAACTGCAAGTTTTCCCGGACAAAATCCTCATTGAATACGCGAATCGATTGTCCATGAGTCATCAAGTTCGACGGTGTAATCAACTTTCCATCAGTTAACTGGACTTGAAATTGAGGATCAATGTACTTATTCGACAACGCTCCTGTTTCCATGGCGCGGACAATGCGAGACAGGGTAGTCTTACCTGAGTAATTACGCCCATAGAGGATGTTGATTTCACTGAAATTTTTAACTGCCCCCATAGCGTCTTTAACGCTCTGATCCCATTCAAAATTCTGGAATATGGCAAGGTTCTTAATGGAATTGAGTCTTTTAATCACGAGTTTATCTCCAAAGAGGAAACATCAATTTCACCAGACAGAAGCTTGGGAAGGAGGGAGTCGCGGGTTTCGATTAAACTTGAGTTCTCTTTTTGCCTCACAAGCATCTCATCAAACAGAGGCTTCATTCCCATTTCAAATCTAGCGCTTACAGATGACGTTGGAACAAGAACGGTCATTTCTTTGATTGTTTTTGAATTTACTGCCGTAGCAATTGAAGATGTGCTACCAAGACTATTGTAATCAAATGATTTTAAGTACAAATAAAGATATTCTGTTCCTATTGACGATTTTGCATTAAGATTGAAGTGAGCGATTGCTTCATTTGAAAGCATTTCTTCGGTAGTGATGGCAACTCTACCCACAGTCATTTTAAAACTAAGCAATAAAGTATTTTGGGGAATTCGTCTAACATTGAATTTTTCAACAGATGCGGTAGTGAGTCTCTCATGAGTATCAATGATGTAAGCTCCAGATTCACCCATGTCCCTGATTGATGCCCACTTTATGTCATTTGAATTTGTAGAAAACCATTGAGACTCATTTCTTGGAGGTGTTTTCCCGATTCCAATGTCAGCAATTTTTTCTGCACGCTGATATTCCCACCCTTCAGGCACTAACCCCAACTCGCTTTCTACCAAGCGGTTTGGGAAGAGTTTTGCGGTGTGTTCGAGTTCTGCATATTGTTGGGGTTGGGTTTGCTGGAAGGTTTTGAGTTGGCGCGGGTCTTTGCCGCTGATGATTTGCATGGCAGCGAGTTCAGCTTCACGAGCTGTGCCACCGGCTTCCAGGATTTGTTGTTTGGCTTTGACGGGATCGAAGTCTACGAACCAGCTTTGGAATTGCGCCTGGGCCATGGCTTCGAGGGTTTGGTTGATGCGGCGATTCAGGGCGATTTTGTCGTCAAGAGAGCCAAGGATGTGGGCAATGGATTTTTGAACAAAAATTGGTGGTATTGAAATTTCAAATTCAGGGAAATCTGTGAGAGAAATTCGATCTACCGTACATCCATGTATCGTACGGCATCTCAGGTACTCCTGAAAAGATGGCGAGAGGTAATAGTAGACGAAGTATTGCGAGCTGAGCTCGTCAGATTTTGGACGAAGCAAAGCCATTCTTCGGCCAAGACAACACCTCAATCCAGCTTGCATAAGTGCAACTTGTCCAATCCGTGTTTCATATGAAAAAAGCACATCTCCTTCAGATGGCAAAATACGCTTTGTCCATCGAGGAAAATCATCTTCACTGAGATGCTCAACCGAGGAAAGATCAAGCCGCCCATTGTTCAGTGTACTAATTCCTAAAAATACTGGGCCAGAATCTGTCTTCTTTGGGGTGGCGTGAGGTCCATCAAACAATTCACTCACAAAGCCAATTTTCACGCGCCGCATTGACGGGGCGTTACGGGGGTGTCCCCCGTTCGAGGGGGTAGCGGAAGACTCCGCAGCCCTAGGCGAGGAGGCTGTAGCGAGGGGGAGACTTCCCCCACCGATCTTTTTTGCTGGCTCACTGCGTTTTTTGGGGGACTGCTTCATTCGGTTTCCTCCTGCGGGGTAGCGAGGCGGTCTTCGAGTGGTTCGCTCCATTCGTGGAGTTTCTTTTTCAGTAAGGCCTTGGGGATCATTTTGGTTTCGTATTCCGAGACCAAGGTGGGCGTGAGCGTACTGTTCAGGACCAGCTCTACGACTTCGTTATCTTTGCTCCTGCAAAGTAAGACACCGATGGTCGGGTTTTCGTGGGAGCGTTTTTGCTGGAGGTCTTTGAAAATGCCGGTGACATCGACCGGGAATTCTCGCACCGCTGGCGCGAGTTTTAAGTCGGCAAGTACAACGCTCATGACTTGGCCTCCTTGAGCAAGTACTTTCTGTGCTTACCACGTAAATTCTCAGATTCTAAGGTCACAAATTGTGACCTTAACCCATTGCTAATGGCGACCCGTTCCTGCTTTTGTGTGAATTTCATTCCCAGTACCCCAAGGCACCGAGGTTCTTTTTGATCTGCTTTTCGAGGCGGCTACTTTCGGCGAATTGTTCTTTGAGTTGGGCCGTGAGGCGTTGCATTTTTCCTGCGAAGGGTTCGGTGTCCGCTTCCTGTTCGGGGGCACCGACGTAGCGACCGGGAGTGAGTACGTAGTCGTTCTTTTGTAGGTCGGCGAGTTTGGCGGAGTAGCAGTAGCCCGCCTGATCTGCGTAGTCTTTGCCCGTTTTCCAGGCGTGGAAGGTGTCGCTGATCCGGGCGATGTCTTCGGGTTTGAAGTCACGCAATACGCGGTCTTTCATGTAGCCTAGTTGGCGGGCGTCGATGAAGAGGATTTCGCCCCGGCGGTTGCGTTTGCCACCGATGGCGTTTTTGTTTTTGGTGAGGAACCAGATGCATGCGGGGATTTGGGTGTTGGTGAAGAGCTGGCCGGGAAGGGCGACCATGCATTCGACGCGATCCGCTTCGATGAGTGCTTTGCGGATTTCCCCTTCGTTGTTGGTGTTGGAGCTCATGGAGCCATTGGCAAGCAGAAGTGCCATGGAGCCTGTGGGGGCTAGGTGGTAGAGCATGTGCTGCATCCATGCGAAGTTGGCGTTCCCTTGCGGGGGCGTTCCATATTCCCAGCGCGCGTCGCCTTCGAGCTTCGCGCTCCACCATTCCTTCATGTTGAAGGGTGGGTTTGCCATGACAAAATCGGCGCGGAGGTCGGGGTGCTGATCGTCGAGAAAGGTGTCGGCGTTCTTTTTGCCGAAGTTGAAATCGATGGCGCGGATGGCCATGTTCATGGCGGCGAGTTTCCAGGTGGTGGGATTCGATTCCTGCCCATACACGGAGATGTGTTTGCGCTGTTCGCTCGCTTTGTAGCGTTTGTCCTGAGCATGTTTTTCAATGAATTTGTCGCTGGATACAAAGAAACCGCCCGAGCCCATGGCGGGGTCATAGACGCGGCCTTTGTAGGGTTCGAGCATTTCGACGATGAGAGTGACGATGCTTTTGGGGGTGTAATACTGCCCGCCCTGCTTACCTTCGGCTAAAGCGAACTGGCCGAGGAAATATTCGTATACATGCCCGAGTACATCTTTGCTGTGGAGACTTAAACGCGTCCCTTGGTATTCGAGCCGGGTGAAGCTTGTGTCCGAGAAGGTGTCGATGAGCCCTTTGAGCGTATCGTTTTCGAGCTGGTATTGACTGATGCGGTTGAGGATGTTTTTGAGTTTGGGATTGGTGTCTTCGATTTTGTCGAGGGCGTTGTCAATGAGCCACGAAAGGGAGGTGAGTTTGATGTTCTTGCCGTGGGCATTTTTTCCGAGCAGGGTTCCCATGGGGAGCGCGGCCTGACTTTGGAGGGTGTTCCAGCGCGATTCTCTGGGCACCCAGAAGATGTTTTTTTCGGCGTAGTAGTCGATTTGTTCCAGTTCTTCTTCGATGGCTTTCTGGTAGGCTTTGTCGGTCTTGTAGTCGGAAGGATCGAGGTAGTAGA
>MNYL01000265.1 GCA_001873075.1 Fibrobacteres bacterium CG2_30_45_31
AGAAGCATTTCAAAAAGTTTCTGGCCTCATTTACAAATCTTAATATACCTAAGTAATTGCCAACAAATAAAATACAAGGTATTTCTTAACATTGATTTCAGCACAGAATTACTTTGTATGAAATCTATTGCAACCGAAGAACAGCAAGGATTAAAAAGAATTTCTTCTTTTCATTTTTAATTAGGCTATATCGGTAAAAACGGAGGTTTTTATGAAAGCCTTAAAAACGCCAGCCTCTTTAGCTCTGTACGTTTTGCACTCCGGTTTTCAGGCCTTTAAATTGCGCCTGCGCGAGGAGTTGTTTGCTTACCGAGGAATCAATCTTGACAACTATGCAGACGATGAAAGTCTCTATTGCTACTACCAACGCGGCGAGCCTTTGACCTATGTAATTGAAAGGCTCTGCGGTGGAACAGATACGGAATCGTAAACTAATTAGAGCGAGTCGAAGCACATTCTTTCTTTTCGACAAACAAGCCCTTATCTACCGTTAAAATACGGACGTTCACATTTGCACCATTCTTGAATTTGATCTCACCATAAATTCCTGGAAATTTCTGTACTTCGCGAATACGGGCCGCCAAATTGCCATCAGTAGTTGTGGAAATAGAAGAGAAAATAATGTTAGCCGCATCATAACTTAAGCCGCTCACCTTATCATTACTCGGTTCTACATTCCACTTCTTTTGGAATTCTTTTGCAAAATTCTTATAGGCTGTACTTTCTTCAAGGCTTACCGAGGGAACACTAAAATAAGATCCTTCTACAAGACGTTTCCCCTGAACTAATAAATCGCGCCCATACCAGCCAGAAGTTCCGAGTAACGTTCCTGATAACTTGTGAAACGCCACCTGCCCCGCCATTAAACCTGCATCTGAAGATTTGCTTGATGGAATGAATATGCCCGGAAAATCAAGCACAGAGTCACTCATGGAAGACTTGCGTTCTTTCGCATTCATGGCATCTAAATTTTCTAATCCTTTTGCAATATTTCTTTTGCGATTTTCTTGTTTAAATCGTACATTGCGCAAAAGGTCAAATTCTGTTTTATAATCAGGACGACCTTCTTCAAATTCTTGATGAGCAAGGATCAAACCACCGCGACTTTCTACTGCGCGAATGAAACTCTGAGCCATCGCATTGCCATAATCACCGACAGGGCTCATGACCGCGAACTCTCTAATGCCCAAACATTGAATGGCATGCTCGGCAATGCTCTCGGCTAAATAATCCATACTTACATTGATTTGAAAAATATTCCCCCCCATGTGAGCAATACCCTCATCGGTCGCCGTTGGGGTTAACATTGGGATTTTCGGGAAATTTGTACCAAGCCAAGCAGCAACGGTCGCTGCCGGGGCACTCATGATGGGGCCTATAATGGCAATAACGCTATCTTGGTTCACGGCCTGCTGTGTGCGACGAAGAGCAGTCGCCGCATCCGCGCGCGTATCCGCCAAACGAATATTCACTTTCCCTTGAAGATTTGCTTGGTCAAACGCTAAAAGAACACCCTGAATGGCTGCCGTACCAAATTCAGTAAGCTCCCCAGAAAGCGGAGCCAAAACTAATACGGTCGGAATGCCTGCGCCAAAATTCTCCAAAGAGGCAAGTCCCTGCTCCGCTGTAGCAATGAGATTGTCGGGAGCTTTGTTGTCAATCACTCTGTTGTACCAATAGCGGGCAGCACGATAACGACCCGCTTTTTGAGTTTCACGACCCAGCTGTAAATGCAACCAACCGTTGATCTCCCGATCCACGGGATATTTCTCTAACAAAGAAAACAATTCCCCGGCACTTAAAAGCGAAACCGCAAGCGTCTGAATCGCCACATCCTTTGCTTCCACGTAGGCCGCTGGATTTTTGGTATAAGTTAAAACACGAAGTAGCGTTTCAACACCCTCGTAGACGGCTCCATTTTCGATCTGCAAAGTAGCACTCGCCACTTCCATACGTTCACGGTAAACAGAAGAGGAATAAAATTCAAGGAAACGAGCAACGACCTTTTGTGCTTCCGCGCGCTTATGCTCACGTAAATAGCATTCGACCAAAAGAACAGAAGCCTTTTCACCTTCAGGAACACTAAATTGGTTTTGAGAAATCGTTTTGAGAGGGCCTATTGCCTCTGCCCACTTCCCTGCTTGAACGAGAGCCTTCCCCTGACTTAAAGGTGATTGAGCTGCATTTTGGGCAAACACAGAAGAAAAAAGACCGCCCAAAAAAAGAATATAGGGAATAATTTTTACAGTGCTCATGACTCTCACTCATTATCTTGAATAACGATATGCTCTTTTTTGATGTTTTTTTGCATATTTTCGGGAAGTTTTGCCCAGTCTACAATATCGAGGCGAAAAGGAAGTTTGCTCTCAAAGAAAGCCTTTTCTACAGCAACCATTTCTTCAAAAGATATAGGCTTTTCTGACACAATGGCAACATTCAACTCAGATTCTGGAGTAAGATCCACCCCAGTGACACGAGGTCCATAGGCGTATACTTTTAAACCTTCAAAATGAACCCGGAGAATGCGCTGAACGGTTTCAAGCTGATCATTTTCTAGACATAACGGCATGACCTACAATATAGAAATGCTTGTTAATCGTAAAGGAAGAAAGCAAAGTCTTTTCCCATCTTAGGGCGAAAAATCAAAAATAACCAGTTCTGTTTTGCTACCAATACGTACTGGTGCCCCCCAAGATCCTATGCCAGAAGAAACAAACCAAGGAATTCCATCTAAAACGCCATAGCCTTCTGATAACTTCCAAACAAGACCGATTACCCAAGTCCAAGGGAAAAACTGCCCTGCATGGGTATGTCCCGAAAGTACTAAATCCGGAGTTCGCGTGGGTCGTTCATCTTGCAATAACCCATTCGGCCGGTGATCCAAAACAAACCAAGGCCGCGAATCTGTCGGAGAAATGCTCTTTTCTAAAATATTTAAAGGCAACCGCGATGCTACGGAATGGAGATCTACACGTCCTGTGACGCAAAAAAGCATTGTGCATGCAGTGGAATCAAATAGCCACGTCATGCCATTATTTCGCATCCAGGGAATCGGATTCCCCTGAAGAACGGTATTGTAACCTTCATGATTCCCTTCCACCCCCCAAAAACCGAGAGGTGCCTTGATTTTGTGAAACAAGGTATCAAAACCTCGGGCATCTAATTCTTCTGCCCCCATATCCGCTAAATCCCCACCAAAGAATATGGCATCTGGTTTCAGTGAATCCAGATCATGAACCAAACGTTTCATCTTCGAATGGGGGAACAACGGGTCTAGGTGCATATCTGAAAAAAAGGCAATCCGCAGTGGACGATCTCCATGTTGAAGCGAGATCTTTTCCTCTCGAATTTCATAGTTATTGTTTTTGTGCATCCCCAAAGAAACCATGAACAAGGTGCCTATGACCACCACAGTCATCGTTATCAAAGATATCTTCCGGTACTTCACAACATTTATAGTGTGTCGTTTTATGACCCAATAAACGAAAGTTCCCAAATCCAGCAAAATACATGCAAAGAAATAATTACTGATTCCCACGACTACTAAAGTCCGCAAAATGGCAAAAACAGTAAAGGAAAGAAATAAGAAAGTACTCAGCAACGAAGCCAATATCAAAAGCGAGACTAATCGCCCATTTTTTCCAGTAAATAAAATACGAAAATGCTTGTAAAGGTAAGCTAATGCAAATAGTGATATAAGAAGAAAAAAGAAAATCATCAGGATATGAATATACTAATCCCTTGTTTTTAGAAGTCGAAAATCGCTGTTTTATCAACAAAAAGCTTTTTTTTATCTCAATCACCCTACAAATCTTCAATAGAAAAAGCATTTTTATAAACGATGAAATCGTTGGGTTGTATTTTTTTCCTAGTTGGAGTTTGTTCTGTGGGGGTACAGGCTCAAGAGGTGCCCGTGAATCGGGCAAGTGACCTCTATTTTAAGAGGTCTCCTATTGAAGAGACTGGTGAAAACGCGTTTAATGAACCTCTCCTTGCTAAACCTACACTTTCTCCCATTATCCCCCTGAGCGAAGTGTTATTTCAAAATGTTTTTGTGTGGTGGTGGGATCGTTATGTAATTGATAAAAATTATGCCAGAATCAATCTTCACATCTGGAAGCGAAATTTTGAAGAAGGATGGACTTGGGATAATAATCACTTTGCAATCAACTTCTTTGGTCATCCAGCTCAAGGCATGTTTTACTACCAAGCGGCCCGTTCCGCTGGCTATGGTTTCTACTCCAGTTTCTTCTACACCCTCATAGGTTCTTATACTTGGGAAATGTTTGCAGAAAGAGAATATCCTTCTGCGAATGATTTGATTTCGACAAGTGTTGGTGGTACCATTTATGGGGAAGTCTTTTTTAGGCTCTCTCAGCGTATCCTCGCTAATCCCGATCATAGTTACTGGGATGAAAGTAGCGCCTTTGTTTTAAGTCCTCTTGGGTATCTTCAGCGAAAAACGCTTGGAGCACGTACCCACAATCCAGGCTATGCTCCTTTGGATCTGTCCGCCCGTGTAGGCGGCGGTATGCGTTTTGGTAACGAGTATCGTTATGACGAAATTCCAAATGATCGTTCCGATAATGATTGGAACCAGGAATCAGGGTTTGTGGGTTTCAATCTTATCTATGGCCGACCGAACAAAACCATTAAAGAACCCTTTGACTATTTTACTGTAGATTTTACTCAAGACTATGGCGCCGATGGGATGTTATTTCATTTAGAAACTACCGGCAAGCTTAAAAATTACAATATGAATTCCGGTCACAATTATATGGATGTTGGCTCCTACCTTCACTTCGATACCTTCTATGGTAATCTTGTGGAAATGAGTGCAAACTCTATTGG
>MNYL01000113.1 GCA_001873075.1 Fibrobacteres bacterium CG2_30_45_31
TCTTTGCCGATAGTCTCTGGCCCTTACAATCTAGAGACTTATTTCCCCGATAAAATCGTATTGAAACGCAACGATTCCTACTGGGGAAATGTCAAATATGGAGGCAAAAAGCCAGCGCCAACGTATGTGATTCATTCCCTCTATACCGGCAACAATCACTTCAATAGTGCAATGACAAAGGGAAATCTTGACATTTCATCTATTTTCATGCCGCGCATTTGGGAAAAAGAACGGGATGGCATTCGGGCATGGAGTAAGAAAGAACCGTACCATCTTCCGGGTTCTATCCCAACTCTTTTCATCGCCACCACCATGACTCCTTTTAGTGATGTGGTGTTTCGTCGTGCATTAGTTCATGCCGTCAATTTTGAAAAAATTAAGGACCGCGCAGTTTCTAACTATACCACCGCTGTAGAACCTGGCTTTATCCTTCCTTTTGGTCAAGAACTGAAATATTTCAATAAAGAGGATGCCGCCGCATTTGGGTATAAATACGATATTGCAAAGGCAAAACAAATACTTGCTGCTGGAGGTTATTCTTGGGATAGCAAGGGAAAACTTTTAAACAAGAGTGGAATGCCCATTCGTCCACTGAACATTGAATGTCCTCAAGGCTGGACTGATTGGGAAGATGCAATTAAAGTCGTCATCGAATCTTTTAGCGAGATTGGCATTACTGCGAACCAAAAATTTGTGGACTACGGCGCTTGGGAAAAAGATCTCCGTTTCGGAACCTTTGACCTCATCATGAAGACGCAAACCGCAGACCTTTCGGCTGCCACTCCATGGAGCCGTTTCGACCAGGTAATGAGTAGCCGCAACATTAAACCTGTGGGCGAAGAAACCTTCACCAACCCCGGTCGTTATAAAAATGAGGAAGCTGATCGCTTGTTGTCCCTCATCCCCACGTTGAGTGACGAAAATGCATTAAAAAACGCCTATCGTGCCTTAAATAAAATTTTCATGCAAGATATCCCTGTGCTTCCCCTCATGTACCGACCTAGCCAATTTTATCAATTTTCCACAAAGCACTGGGACAATTTCCCTACGGAAGAGAATCCCTATGCTCCCCCTCAAAGTTTAATCGTTGCAGCAAGCATTAAAGCTTTGTGGGAAATTAAATCTATAAAGTGAGATTAATCGCATTGATAAAAAGCCCGCACGAAGCGGGCTTTTTACTAGATTGTTGACCCATAATTAATGGAGATCCTCCGATGAGAAAAACCCGTTTTATTCTTCCTAATGCCTTTACCAGTATGAATTTTCTTTTAGGGGTTTTTGCTATCTGTTGGGCTACAGGCGTGTTTGCTGATTTTTCTACCAAAGATCCGTTCCGTATGAGTGCCTATTTTGTCATTCTCTGCGTTTTACTTGATAAATTAGATGGTTTTGCGGCTCGTTTAGTGAACGCAAGTTCTGATTTTGGAGCCCAATTTGATAGTCTTGCCGATTTAATAGCCTTTGGACTCGCCCCTGCTTTCGGATTGTTTTTTTGCTACAAAGCAAATGTGCCAAAAGAATGGATGGCCGATAACCTGATTCTTATCTTAGTCGTATTTTCAGTCTATGTGCTTTGTGCTGCCATGCGTCTTGCAAAATACAACGCCATGGATTCCGATGCCTACCACACCGTTTTTTCTGGCCTCCCCAGTACCTTTGCAGGTGGTTTGAATGTCGTCGTTCTTTCCTACGCGACCTCTAAAGGCCTTTTTGATACCGCCGCCACGGGTTGCACAAATTGTCTCTACATTCCCATGATCATTATGATCACCTCGGGTATTTTGATGGTAAGCCCGCTGTTCCTCCCCAAGCTCCAGCCGAGAAAAAATAAGCTTTTTAACTCCGTTCAGATTATTCTTATTATCGTCACCTATATCTCTGGATTTCTCTTTATTTCTCCGACCATCCCTTACATTAGCGAATACTTACTCATTCTCATGGGGGGGTATATTGTGGTCGGTTTTGGGTTTGGACTCGTCTCCAGAAATCAGATTATCGAAGAAGCTAAAAAAGAAGCCAAAGCCGCTGAAACCAATCAGTAGAATTCAGCGATAAACTTTGCAAACGGTTGCGCATAATTTGTAGCCAATGATTCCAAAGCCATCCGAGGAAGTTCCAGCGTTACGCAGTCAAGTGACGCTTCTTCGGCCCAGGTTCCGAAACTCCCCGGAGTTGCATACCCCAACCCCTGTTTCCAAGGGAGTCCAAAGATCGATTCCAGAGTCTGAACCAAGGGAGAATGGGTGGCACAATCGACGCAGCCTATCGGCGCATGCATGGCAACCACAGCTCGGGGATTTAGTGTAGAGATGAGACTGAGGAGTGCCCGAGTTTCAGCTTCGCTTTGGGGAGCCACCCCTGGAGAAAGTCTAGTTTCCCGAGGGGATTCCAACGTCAGGCGAGTAAAAACCGGTTTAGAAGACCAATTCAAAGCGGGGAAATTCCGATTAAGATCCACGCCATGAGCATTCCCTCGTGTTCCCCGCAACATCCCATCAGGATTCGCGCAGAGGACAATGGCGACATGACGAGGGAGGCAACACAAACACCGAAGGGCCCGACTCAAAAGAAAAGTCGTTTCCGGTTCTTCGCCATGGATCCCTGCAAACACAAGAAGTCGACAATCGTCCGAGGAAGGAAAATAAGTGAGAGGGATTCCCATTTCTGAAATCCCATATTGAATGGGTTCAAAGGCAAATGAGCCTTGATCCTTTGTATCTCTATAAGAAATAGGGGTAGACATAATCTCGAATCAGCGCATCAAAATGGGCTAACAAAAAATTTTTACAGGCAATGTCCGTATGACGATAAATATCGCGAAGACCCTCAGGCGCAAATTTTTTTTGAAGTTCTCTTGCCGATGCTAAATGCGAAAGATGCCACCGCTCTGGACGAATTTTTCCACGACCCGGTAAAAAAATGCGATCAAAGCCAAAGGAATTTTCCGTTTGAATTTGATGATCTAGCCACTCATGAAAAGGCGCAAACATACCCTCACATTCGCGAGAAGTGAGCTGCACCTCATAATCTGCGGGAATGGCAGCGGCGTCGACGACATCGATTTCAGTCCCAAAGTGATGGCGACTTGCTCCTGGAAGTGCTGACCA
This sequence comes from Fibrobacteres bacterium CG2_30_45_31, assembly GCA_001873075.1. GTDB lineage: Bacteria > Fibrobacterota > Fibrobacteria > Fibrobacterales > Fibrobacteraceae > UBA1313. Next base: position 3,108 of record MNYL01000113.1, read on the forward strand.
GTTCAAGATGGTATAAGCTAATTCTTCTTCATCCGTAATTGGAATTTCTATACGGTTTCCCTCTGCATCTAACAGAGGGAGTCCTCCATGAGCCTTGCGGTTCCAAATCGAAAGTTGGCGATCAAAAGATCTATAGGCACTTTCTACGCGGAGTTCAAAACCCGCTTGATGTGCGGCCGCGCGCAAATGATTCAGAGGGGCTTCGACTAAATCCCGAATCATGAAATTTTCAGGTTGCAACGGAATAAGCCCCGATTCGTTTTTGCCGAAGAAAGAGTTTGCGTCTATCATGGTAGAGTTCCCCCCATTTTTAAGATTAACTTACGCATGTCGTTTTTCCCTTTATGTTTCGGGGCTTTCGCGACAACGGGCGGAGGGGCTAATTCTGTCCAAGCAATAGCGAGAGCATCAGAAGCGTCCAATGGTCCTTCCATTTGTTTGAGGCGCAAATGCGTCTGTACCATCTGAGCAACGCGCTCCTTGCTTGAAGCCCCACTCCCAGTAACCGCCAGTTTCACAGAACGAGGACTGTACTCCGCAAAACTCATGTTTCGTTTTTTGCAAGTGACAAGAATTGCCCCACGCACGTGGCCTAATATCATTGCGCTCTTTACGTTCTTCGCAAAGAAAGCACTTTCCATGCTGAGGACCTGAGGTTTATGTTGTTCTAAAAGAACTTCTAATTCTGTGATAATATGCAGCAATCGATCTTCAAAGGGGACATTCGTTTTGCAAGCGATACTCCCATATTCAAGGACTCGGACGCCCTTATCCCCTGTCGAAAGGAATGCGTAACCAGTGACATAGGAGCCTGGATCAATACCTAAAACAACCATGCTTGAAAAGTAGAAAGATTTTCAGGTCCATTCTTAATTAGATTTCTAGCTTAAGAGAGTTCCCTTATGGGAACCCAAAAGAGGTTTGAAATATGCTCCTAGACGAAGAACAATCAGGCTTGCTAAGAACAGAAACCCACCCGAAACGTTTAGGGATTCCCCTCACGCGCTGGGGTAGGAATTTGATTTGCAGTTGCCCCTTCCATGCACCAGAAGAGACATCGCTCTTTTTTTATGATGCTCTAGGTTATTGGCGTTATCGTTGTCTTCAATGCGGTAGCGAAGGCGATTTAGTCGAATTTGTGATGCGGAGCCGGTTCAATGGTTTGGACGATTCCTCTGCGCGTAAAGAAGCTCTTGATTTTTGGGGCACCAATTCGAGTAAAGAACAGGATGACCCAGAAGAACATCCTTGGGTGAAAGAAGTGGGTGGCGAAAAATCCCGCGTGCTGGAAAGCTTTGTGCGCTATTGTCATTGGGCCGCTTGCAAAAGCGAAACTTCTGCAAATTATCTTTCCGAACGTGGGTGGAGCATTGGCCAAGCGCAGTTATACGGTATCGGTTATTATAGCGGCGACCCGGAACCCTTTGTCAGTTATTGTATGATGGCGGGTATTGAGCGTCACCAGGTCAGTTTCTACCTAGACAATTTAGAAGTCTTTCATGAGCCGCGGATTACCATCCCCGCACGAAACTCTAAGGGAATTATCCATTCTGTTTATGGCCGTTCTATGGATTCGAACTTAGGACCAGACACCTATGTATCTTTTGCTTCTGGGCCCACGGATATTCCATTCAACATTCAGCAGGATAATGAGCATCCGATTATTGTAGAAGGTTTCTTTGACGCTCTCACTGCGGATCTTGCGGGGATTCCGGGCGTCGTATCTACAACGTACCAGGAACTCACACAAAGTCATCTTTACAAGTTAAAGGCCTGTGGAGCCGATTCCATTACGGTGATTCTTCGTCGCGAAAATAATCGTCGGGATCAAGAATTCCGCATACAGAAATACTTAGGACTTGCAGAAGCCCTCGGATTAAAGTTCAAATCGATCATTCTCCCTAAAGAGGAAACCGTTGATCTTGTGGTGCGAAAAAATGGTGCCGATCAGTTGCTAGAACTTATTCACCACACTGAAGAAGATACCACTCATACCCACCGCCGTTCTGTACTCTTGCAGGATATTAAAGAGAATTTTGATACGGCCATGGGTTGCCCTCCAGAAATGAGTGTAGGCTATTCTCTCCCGAGTTTTCCCAAATTGACACAGACGATCGATGGTATTCAATCGGGGTATTTTTTCCTTTCTGCGCAACCCTTTGGTCTTAAAACCACAGCGTTGATAAGCTTTGCTTTGGATTTGATTGAATCCAATAAAAAATTAAAACTGATTTACATTGCTCTTGAAACCCCCAGGCGTCAAATTTTTGACCGTATTGTGGCGATGATTTCAGATGAATCCATTCTCTCGGTGAGAAAGCAAAGCCCCACAGAAGCGGTGAACCAACGTATTTTGGAAGGAACGAAAGAACTCATCAGTTACGTGCGCAATAACCGACTCGAAATTTGGGAAGACTCCCCCACATTTGACAATGTGGAATTGATGAAAATTCTCAAAGAAGAACTCAAGGATCACCCGGACCTTCTCGTCATTGTCGATGGTATTGATCACCTCCGTATTTCCGACAGGCCTGATATTTTGGACATTCATGAACGTCGTTCCTCGGTGATGCTTGATTTATATAAGGCTCTGGATATCCCCATTTTCTTAGGGGGGGAGCTTATTAATTCGGATGTAGGCCTTGTGGGACCGCGCCCCTATCTCCGGGATGCCGATTCGATTTATTGGGTAGAAGCCAAAGGTGGCAATGTGTTCCTTTCCGTAGATTCCAAACGTCTTGGCACGAATCATCTTTTTGAAGGAACCGTGCTCATGGCTAAAGCATCGAACCGGATGCGAGAAGAATGAAAAGAATCGTTATCGTAGACTTCAATAATTTTTGGAGCCCTTCTGGCGGTGGCGTGCGACGCTACCACCTTCAGCGAATGAAATTTTACCAAACACGAGAAGACGCGCTTCTTGTTTTTGCGATGCCCGATTCTAAAACCTATACTGAAAAAATTTCGGATAGTCTGATCATTGAGCATATCAAAACCTTTCGTTTTCCTGGCCATTGGGAATATCGTTTTATTTGGAAACAAAGTTCTATTGTTCCGGTGCTTCAAAAATACACCCCTGATGTTATTGAAGTCGGTTCTCCTTATATTCTACCTGCTGCGATTGCAAAAGCCGCAAAAAAGCTGAAGAAGAAACCTCTTCTCACAGGATTCTGGCATGCGGATTTTCCGGTGACCTATGTGCGTCGCTATTTTGAAAAATGGGGAGTTCACTCATTTGCCAAAGTCATGGAAAAGCTCGCCTTCGCCTATGCACGATCCAGTTTCAAGGGCTATGAGAATATTCAAGTTTCATCCCACGAAGTATTAAACCGCTTAGGGGAAAACGGATTTGAAAAGAATCGTCTGGAGTGGATGCCTTTGGGTTGCGATATCGAGATGTTCAAGCCTGAGCGCCGCGATGAATCGCTCACAAAATCGCTCAAGGATGGGGAACCCAATCGCCCTACTATCTTTTTTCCTCATCGTTTTTGTGACGAAAAGGGACTACGGCTTTTACTCGCCGCCTATCCGTTGATTTCTCAAGCGTTGAAAATGGAACCCGCCATTCTTTTTGCAGGTACAGGCCCTGATTTGCCCCGAGTCGAAGAAGCCGAAAAAAAGTTTCCGCATATTCGTTATGTGGGTTTCGTTAAATCAACAGAAGCAATGGCCCACTATTATGCAAGTTGTGAAATTGGCTTTGCACTTTCAGGTTGGGAAACTTTTGGTCTTTCTATTTTGGAAAGCATGGCAAGTGGAAATTGCTTGGTGGCTGCGTCTACAGGGGCTGCTGGGGAACACATCCGTGAATCCGGTGCCGGAGTTATTCTCCAAGAACACACGCCCGAAGCGCTTTCTAAGGCGGCATTAGAACTTATTTCAAATGATTTTTTAGAAATGCGTCAAAAGGCTCGTGCTTACGCGGAAAAGTTCAGTTGGGATGCTTGTTTTGATCGCCAATTAGAAATGTATAAGCGCGTTATTTCCACCTAGCGTTTCTTAAGATGTATTATTTTTTAGTGAGACAAAAGGGAATCCCCTTTCGTCAA
>MNYL01000099.1 GCA_001873075.1 Fibrobacteres bacterium CG2_30_45_31
CAAGGGTATCGACTTCCTCAAGGGCAATCGCAAGATTGGCGTCCCGAAAAAGAAGCCTGCGGCTCCGGCTACCGCTCCTCTCGCTCCAGTGGCAAACACCGCCAACATGGCTGTGGCTGGCACAAACAACTACCGCGTTGCCCTCAACGGCAAGAGCTGGGATGTTCAGGTGAGTACGCTCAAGTAATCGCTTAAGAAAAATTTGAAAAATCCTGATGAGTATTCATCGGGATTTTTTTGTTATGAAATAGAATTTTTCATAGATTGTTTATACCGAAACATTAATAGCAATCAAGAGAGAATCCATGCCCCTATTTGATAGAATTGAATCAGGATTGCCTGAACTTGATACGGCATTGGATCATATTCGTCTTGGAGATAATGTCGTTTGGCAAGTTTCAGAGATTGCCGATTATCGGCGATTCGTGGAACCCTTTGTTCGTCAAGCCATTGCAGACAAAAGAAACATCATTTACATCCGCTTTGCACGGCATCAACCGCTGATTGCTCCTTTGGAAGGACTGAAAATCCGGGAGTTTGACCCAGAAGCGGGTTTTGAATTTTTTACAGTGGCAATCAATGAGTTGATTTCAGAAGAGGGTGTGGGTGCCTTTTACGTTTTTGATTGTCTTTCAGAGTTACAGGCGGCTTGGTGGGCAGATCTTATGATGGGTAATTTTTTTCGTCTCACCTGCCCTCATCTTTTTGAGTTAGAAACGGTGGCCTATTTTCCGGTGTTAAGAGGGCGCCATTCTTTTGACACGATTGCAAGAATTCGGGATACAACGCAACTGTTGATCGACGTTTATGTGGATGAAAACGCAGAATATATTTATCCGCTCAAAGTGTGGCATCGGTATTCCGCAACCATGTTTCTTCCGCATGGCTGGAACTCAGAATTGAACCTCTTTGAACCTCTCCGTGACGGTGTAAGCGCAGGGCGTTTTTATCAGGTGCTGAATGCAGAATCAGCCAAGTTTCATGACCAGAATTTGGATAGTTGGGAACGTTGGTTTTCAGAGGTGAAACAGTTGTATCGTGAGGGTCATTTTTCGGAGCAGACCAGACAAGATCTTTGCCGAAGCATGATTACCCGCGATGACAAAATGTCTGCACTTATCGAGAAAAATTTTTTACCTGAAGACTATTTTCAAGTACGCTCTCGAATGGTAGGCACAGGAACTATTGGTGGAAAAGCGTGTGGCATGTTACTTTCGCGGAAAATAGTAGAGAAAGGAGTTCCAGAAGCAACGGCGTACTTAGAACCTCACGATTCCTTTTTTATCGGTTCAGACGTTTTTTACACATACATTGTTCACAACAACTGCTGGAAACTTCGAATAACTCAAAAAACAGCAGACGGTTGGTTTACTGTTGCCGAAGATTTACAGCATCGCTTGCTTTCAGGAGAATTTCCGGACAATATTCGGGATCAATTTCGGCGGGTATTGGAATATTATGGGCAATGCCCTATCATTGTTCGTTCCAGTAGTCTGTTAGAAGATGGTTTTGGGAATGCTTTTGCAGGAAAATATGAATCGGTATTTTGTACCGGGGTGGGTACTTTTTCTGAACGCTTGCTCGTATTTGAAAATGCGGTGCGCAAGGTTTACGCAAGTACGATGGACAAATCCGCTCTTGAATATCGGAAGCGCCGAGGCCTTGCTGCAAAAGATGAACAAATGGCGATTCTTGTGCAACGCGTGTCAGGGATGAATTTTGGTGAATTCTATATGCCCAGTGCGGCTGGGGTTGGCTATTCTTATAGTGCTTGGCGCCCATTTGAAAATATGGATCCTGCTGCGGGGATGCTTCGGATGGTAGTGGGTCTCGGTACGCGTGCGGTAGATCGTATTGCTAATGACTATCCTCGTCTTGTAAATTTAGAGAGGCCTACCGCGAATGTGTCGTCTACGGTCGCAGATAAACATCGCTTTTCTCAGAGTCGAGTGGATATCTTGGATTTTCAGCAGAGGCATCTTCGTGATGCAACGCTTTTCGAACTCCTTCCGTCTCTCCCGTTATGGTACAGAAATCAAGTCTTAGAACATGATATTGAAGCAGAAGATTCCCTCAGAAACAGGGGGATAACGCAAGACGTGTACTTTGCCAATTGCCAGGCAATATTGGAAAATAAAGACTTCACAAGTTTTATGCAACGCATGTTGCAGATCTTGCAGAAACACTATGAAAATCCAGTGGATATCGAATTCACCGTGAACACCAGTGCTAAAAATGAATTTGTGGTGAACTTGTTGCAGTGCCGTCCACTTTACGTTGGAAAAAAACAAGGCGAAATGATTATTCCGGAATTTCCAAAGGAAAAAATCTTTTTTGATGTTCGTGGCTCTGCCATGGGAGATTTTGTACAGGAACATTTTGATGTCATTATCAGTGTCAGTACAAAGGGATATTACCATTATCCTTATGCACGAAAAAAGGATGTTGCAAACGCCATCGGCGCCATAAACGAATATTTTAAAAATACGCAAAAAAAATTGCTTTTACTGGTGCCGGGGCGAATTGGAACGTCTTCTCCCGAGTTAGGGGTTCCTGTCAGTTTTGCTGATATTTCGTGTTATCGAGCGCTCTGCGAAGTATCAGACAAAAGTGTCGGATATGCTCCTGAACTCTCCTATGGCAGTCATATATTCCAAGATCTTGTCGAGTCTGAAATTTTTTACGCCGCCATCACTGAAGATGAAAAAACAAAAATCTATCAGCCGGAAATGTTTGAAAAATTAACCGATTATTTTATAGACATTTGTCCCCAATTTTTGGAACTCTCTCAAATTGTTCGTGTTTTTGATTTAGGAGATCGGCCGCTGCAATTATATCTGGATACCCCAAAGGGGCATGCCGTTGCAATTTGGGAATAGGCATGACTTATATTTATAAAATATGCGGTTTAATATACCGAGTCTTCTACAAGGTGCATCACTGGTGGGCGCTTCGCCCAGGGGAACCACTTCAAAAGTCCAAGCTTGTGGTTGTCGGTGCGTTCCTTGCTGGCGGGGCGGGCAAAACCCCTTTGTGTGAATTTCTCGCCAAAGAGTGGATCCAAAAAGGGAAAAAAGTGGCAATTCTCACTCATAAAATAGCCTGGGATGAGACCGAATGGCTGGCGCAGCAATTACCCAATGTCTCCATTTTCCCTAGCACCAATCGTTATCACCTCGCTCATAAACTGGATGGCCATTTTGATATTCTTCTCTGTGACGATGGCTTTGAAGATAGTCGCCTAGTAGGAGCCTACAAAATAGCTTTGCGCTGGGGGGAGCGAGCTCAATCCATACAAGACTTACTCCCCTCTGGTAAATGTCGAAGTCTTGAAAAAGATCATCAGAATATTTCGCTCACGTTACTTTGTGGCAAAGCTTTTGAATCCCCTGATGTAGATTTTTTAATCCCCAAAATTGAGAATGAAGAAAGCATGGCGCCGCCACAAAAAGCAATCGCCATGTGTGGCTTGGGTTCGCCGAAGCGCTTCTTTGAGGATCTAAAAAAAGGGGGAATCGTTCTTAGTCAAAAGATAGCCTTAAAGGATCACAGTTCCCATTTTGCGAAAAGGGTCGCCCGTGAACTTACCCGGGGAGAACCCATAATCATGAGCGCGAAAGATGCAGTGCGTTTATCATCGGCTTTACTGAAAAATCCACTGGTATTTGTAGCTCAACAAAAAGTGATGATGCGAGAAGCGGTCTTAGCACGCATTAACAAAGACCTCGATTTATAATTGAAGCAATCGATTTTGCAAGTAAGAGGCGTTGCTTCTGTGGGCAAAAGCCCCATGACATGAATGTGGCTAAAAATCAGCTAAGTAATGGATATTTATTGAAAGTTTAGAATTTTGGACCAAATATTTTTTGTGAAATAATTGTAAATAGCGCCATGACTTTTGGAATGTATCACTGCCAACGTTGAATTTGCAAAATTTTGATCCAATACTTTTGCCATTTTGCTCGGAACGATTCGGTCTTTATCTGTCGCAATAATTAATGTGGAAATGGTGATCTTTTTCGCTTTTTCCAAATTGTCATAATGTTGATCATTAATGAGAGAAACGAAAAGAGAAGGGGCTCCATTAAAAACAAACATATCGTTCATCGATGTGAACGGGGTTATCAAAATAAGTTGTCCTCCGAGATTTTGTATGGCCATTTCGATCGCAACTGCGGCACCAAGCGATCTGCCATATAAAACCGTATTCTTTGAACTGAAATTGAATTCTTTTTGGATGCTTCTGATAAGAGAAGCACAATCGGCATAAATGTTTTTTTCTGAGGCTTCATAACTTTTAGACATTCCAAATCCAGGATATTCGGGAATTAGCACGCTATAGTTATTCGCTACAAACTGCTTGGCCGCGAATAATTCACTATTCACTGTTCCATAATTTCCGTGAAAAATAACGATAAGTTTTTCTCCCCCTTTGTAAAAAATCCCTTTAATGTGCCTCTTTTGTGAGACGGAATCCACAATAACAGATCCTGGTAAAAAGCCAATATTGACGTTTTCATTTTCAAAAGTATGATATAGACTTTTAGTAGAAATGTAAGTACATGAAGAAACTGAAAGCAACGCTATAACGGCAAAGTAAACCAAGAAAAGAAAGGTCTCTGTTTTTTGTTTCATAAGCTCCCAATTACAGGTAATCAATAGGAGAAAATTAGAAAAAATTAGGCAAAAACAAAATAAAATCACAATATCATCAAATTGGATTTTAAAGCAAAAAGCAATTAAATGAGATTCATTTT
>MNYL01000263.1 GCA_001873075.1 Fibrobacteres bacterium CG2_30_45_31
AGCACCACAATGGAGTTTGTTACCAAAAGTCCCACGGCTGAGGATAAAGCCATCAGCGTCATGATGTTGATCGTAAATCCGCTGAAATACATGAAAGTAAATGCACCGATCACTGAAATGGGCATTGTGACAGCGGCGATAAGCATGGTGCTGAATTTACCGAGGAATAAGAGAAGAACGATAGCCGTGAGAATGATAGCGAGTTCAATATTCTGAATAACATTATCCACGGATTCACGAATGGTACTGGATTTATCGTACACCAGATTTAGCTTGTAACCTTCTGGAAGGCCTGCATTGATAGTTTCCAATTTTTTGAGAACACCGTCGGCAACACCTACCACATTGGCATCGGTCCGCTTTTTAATGGAGAGCCCCACGGAATTTGTACCCTTGAAACGGGAGGCCGAGGTGATGGTTTCCACGGTATCTTTCACTTGAGCGATTTCACTTAAACGAATGCGACCGTTAGCTGTCGGAATTTCCAAGTTTCTAATCTCATCAAGACTTCTGAATTTTGAATTGGCGCGAACGCTTGTATTTTTAATTTTTCCGTTGAGTTCTCCGAAGGGATAGCTGAGATTCGCCGCACCAACGAGGTTCATCACCGTGGCGATATCCACGTTACGGGCAAGCATTGCTTCCTTATTGAGTTCAATGGAAATCTGGCGTTCCGTTCCGCCGAAAAGATCGACACTGGCGACACCAGAGACGGAAGCGAGCTGAGGCTTGATTTCATCTTCGGCTTTTTTGCGAAGTTCTGTTGAATTGGCGGGACCGGTGAATGCTAAATCAACAATAGCTTCGCCGTTAATATCTACTTTTTGGACAACGGCGTCTTCTGCGCCATCGGGAAAGTTTGTTTGCACTTGGGCTATTTTGTCGCGGACATCACTGGCGGCAACATCCACATTAATACCCATATTGAACATGACGACCAGAATCGCATAGTTTTCCATGGCATAGGCTTTCACATAGTCAATACCATCGATCAATTCAATCTGATCTTCAATGGGTTTGATGATCGTCGATTCGAGTTCTTCCGGGCTTGCGCCTTTATAAATAATGGAGGCGGTGACCACCGGAATTTCGAATGTCGGCAACATGTTGACTGGCATCATACGGTAGGTGTACACACCGAACACGACCACCGTCAGAATAATCATCAGCATGGTAATGGGTTTATAGATACTCGCTTTGATCATGCGTTTTTTCTCCGTTTAGTCCACAATAAGGACTTTATCGCCTTCATTCATTTTGGACATCCCATCAAGCATGACAGAATCTGAAAGTGCAATACCACTTATTATCTGTGTATAGTTCTGATTGGAAACGCCGGGGGTCACAATTTTGCGCACAGCCTTTCCGTTCTGAACCACCCAGACTGTATTGAGACCGTTTTTATAGATGATGGCATCATTGGGAACCGCTACGGCATCAATGCTTTTTGCATTCACTTCGGTCGTGATGAACATTCCCGGGAGTAGTTTGTGCCCTTTATTATTAAACGTGATTTCTACCGGAAAAAAGCGAGTGGATGCATCTGCAGCGAGAGGAACCATAGACACTTTACCCTTGAGATCTTCCCCGTTCAGGTGCACTGTTGCCGTCGCCCCCTTTTTGAAAAGACCGATGTCTTGGCTAGTAATGGGCAATTTCAGAATGACTTGATCCAATTTGGCGACCGTGAAAAGCGTGGCTCCTACGCTTGGAACTTCTCCTTCCTTAAACCGGACTTCTGTGATGACACCACTTGCTGGAGCGAGTACGATTGTTTTGCGGCGTGCTGTTTCGAGGGAAAGTTTTGCTATACGGAGCTGCGTTTCTGCCTCATCAAGATTCTGTTGAGACAATCCACCTTTGGCGTATACTTCGCGAAGGCGCTGTGTCGAGGATTCCAGTAATTTGACTTGTTCTTCTGTTTGCTGATAGGCCGTATTATCGCCGGTATAGAAAAACTCAGCAAGCACCTGGTCTTTTTGAACGAAGCTTCCAATGCCGACTTTGATTGTCTTAATGGGATCCGACATTTTGGCTTCCGCGTGCGTTTGCTGTATGCCTTCCACGGAACCACTGAATTTCCGAATATCAGCGAGGTTCATTTTAGAGGCGAGCACTACATGCGTTGGCTTTCCTTTTTCTGCATGGATTTCTTCCATGGTCTGGACTTTTTTATCTGTTTGTTTCTCATCCTGAGAAGAACAGGCCGCAAGGATCAGGGAAAGTGCGGCGAGCGAGATTGTGTATTTTAAGGATAGGGTCATTTTTTTACCTCTTAATATTCACCGGTGGCTTTCAACAGGGCGTTGTAAGCTTTGTTCCAATCGACGACAGCGGACATATAATCCAGCTTCGCATTTCTTAAACTCATGTTTGCATCCAGTAGATCTAACTGAGGCGATTTGCCCGCTTCATAGGAGACTTGGGTAAGATCCAGGTTCCGTTGAGCAAGATCCACCTTGCGTTTCTGAATTTCAATCTGTTTCTGGGCATCGTTCCAAGTATTCATAGCAGATTCCATCTGGAGTTGAATGCCCCGTTCTGCGGTCTCTTTCTGAATTTGCGTCTTGCGTACATCGCTCTTGGCTTGGACTACATTTTCACGGGTTTGCAAACCGTTAAATAAGTTCATGGATACATTCAGGTAGATTTTTTTGTTGATGTTGTCATCCCAGTTTGGGGCATCCCAGTCATTCCATTCGTTCGCGCCATTCGCATAGGTGAGAGAACCTCCAAGAACGACTGTCGGCATATAATCCCCTTTATTGATGTCCACGTTCAAAGTGTACATTTTTTCGCTTTCCTTTAATTGGGAGAGTTCTTTGCGGCGCTGGCGCATTCCGTTCATCGAAGTATCGGGCAATGCGAGAGTGGACTCCATGGGGTCGCGGAGAGTTCCTTCAAACTGAACATCCGATTCCCAAGGGAGACCCATAGTGCTCAACAACGCATTCTTGGCAATCACTTGGTTCTTTTTTGTTTTTTCGAGACCTGAGGTTAATTCGTCCACTTGAATCTGGGCGCGAATCATATCCAATTCGCCCAGAAGTCCTGATTCCTTCGCTTTTTTGACATAGTCCAAGTGCTTATTGGCTTGTTCAATGCTCGCTTCATAGATAGCTACTGCGGAATCGAGATAGAGGACTTGATCAAAAGCGGTTTCCACATCGTAACGCACATCTTCTTTTGCTTTATCCAAGGCAATTTCATTGACGCGTTTATAGGCTTTTGCGATTTGAACGCCGGTAGTGACTTTGCCCTGAGCGTACAAAATCTGTGTCGCGGTAAGGCCTACTTGAGTGCCCCAGCGAAAACCCTGCGATGCTTGCATTCCATAAAGCATAGGGCTCATAATCCCTGCAAGGGTTTTATCATTTGCATCGGCTTGTTCATCCAGCATGCTATTGACATCCGTGTACTCAACATCATCTACTCCAAATGACCTTGCATAGGTTGCAGAAAAGTCAATGGAAGGATAAGCGTTACCATAGGCTCCATTGACCTTGGATTCTGCCGCTGTTAGATTTTGTTGTGCTGTTTGTATGTCCGAGGATTTTTCAAGAGCAATTTGAACTGCTCTTTCACGGGTATATACCTCACCGGACCACGCGGGCAGGGTGAAGAATACCCCGAGAATTATTGAAATCGCAACATGTTTAGGCATTTCAGTCTCCCAAAAACGAGGTTCTGAGCCACTTCAAAAGATGAATAAATTAATTCAACCTAAGAGTCCTCATACAAGAAACCGAAAGGTAGCAAAGACTTCTTTTATTGAAAACGGAAAAAATACTTTTTTTCGACGAAAAAGCGAAAGTGGGCGATGAAACGCTGTTCTTCAATTAAGGTAAGTGTTCAGTAAGTTTGCAACTTCCGAGTTTTCTCCCTTGTTTTACAAGCGCTGAGCACAGAACGAGCGACACGAGAAGGCTCATTCCCGCTGCGATAGGAAGGGAGAGGCCAAAGCCGATGGGAGCTCCTGTAAGGTGTGATGGGCTTACCCAAAGGATGTACGCACTCACAATGAATGTCATGAAGGCACAGGGGAAAAGGGCAACCCAGAAATTCTTGCCTTCCGCACGGAGGTATACAACGGTGACACAGAGGCTGCATACGGCCATTACCTGATTGGACCAGCTGAAATAATTCCAGAGAAGATTAAACCCGCTAGGATTCAAATTACTCCAGAAAAGAATGCCCGCGCAAACAGCAAACATGGGAATGCAGAGAATGAAGCGATTCTTCACGCTTTTCTGAGGCATGTGGAAAAGTTCGGCGAGAGTGAGGCGGAGGCTACGGAGAGCGGTGTCCCCGCTCGTGATGGCGAGAATGACCACGCCGATGATGACGATTGTGGAAACGGATTTGAAGGGGAGAATGGTGGTGACGAGCGTATTGAGCACTTTAACTCCGCTTGCCTGTGAAATCAATTCTGGAAATTGCTTATAAATAAACATGCCGCCCGCGGCCCAAATCATTCCGATAAGACCTTCTAGGATCATCATTCCATAGAAAGTACGGCGACCTGTGCGTTCTGTAGCTTCGGTGCGAGCAACAATCGGACTTTGGGTGCTGTGGAAACCACTGATAATGCCGCAGGCGATTGTCACGAAAAGCATAGGAATAATAGGCTGGTGGGTGGGATGTCGGGTAAAATTAGACGCGATGTCGTGAATATTCACATTGTCAAGAACCGAAAGATGGGGGATGAGACCCACGAGAATAGCGATGCAGGAAAGAATCAGCATGGCACCGAAAAAGGGATAAATGCGCCCGATGATTTTATCAATGGGAAAGAAAGTACTGATAAAGTAATAAACAAAAATCGCTGCGGCAGCGATCCAGAAAACGGTCATGTCCGTGGAACCCGCAGTCCCTGCGAGTGTCGGTGTGTTGATAAGGCTTGCCGGGGTATTCACGAAGACCGCGCCCACTAAAATCAGTGCGAGGGAAATGAGAACCATGATGATCCGCGAGGGAACAACGCCCAGGTATTTGACGGAAAGAGCGGGTACATTGACGCCATTACTCCGCATACTGATCATGCCAGAAAAATAATCATGCACCGCTCCGCCGAGAACGTTTCCAAGAGGGAGGATAAGGAATACAATAGCCCCGAATTTGATACCCAGAATAACTCCAATCACCGGGCCCACACCTGCAATATTCAACAATTGGATTAAGGAATTTTTCCAGTGGGGGAGTACCATGCGATCCACACCATCGGGGTTTTTCACGGCAGGAGTCTCCCGATCATCAGGTCCGAAGATATGTTCCACAAATTTGCCGTAGGTGAAATAGCCGCCGATAAGAATCGCAATACCGATAAGAAACGTGATCATTTTAGCCTCTGATACATGGAGAATGTCTCTTGAAATGAATGTCTACGGCTATTCATGACGAACTTTGCCAGCGGAAACCGTTCAGAATAACAAAAATCATCCATTCTCCGTTATTCCTCTGGTTTGGCCTCGTCAAGATTTGCTTGCAACAGGATCATCATTTCTTGAGATGCTCTCATAATTCGCACCTGTAAGGACATTTGTTCTACAGGGTATACAAATTTTAAAAGATTTCACCTCCGTGGCTAGCCAAAAATACATAACTTCAACACAGATTCACTTTTTAAAGGAAAAACATGGAAAATTTTCATTTTTATTCGCCGACTTATTTTTGTTTCGGCCGCGATAGCGAACAAAGTACGGGGAATTTGGTACAGCGTTTCGGGGGAACCCGGGTGCTGCTCCATTATGGGAGTGGTTCTGTTAAACGAAATGGGGTTTGGGAAAAAGTCACTCAGTCTCTTAAGAATACGAAAATCCCTTTTGTGGAACTGGATGGCGTAAAGCCCAATCCAAGAAGTGGCCTCGTTTATGAAGGTATTGAACTTTGCCGAAAGGAAAAGGTCGATTTTATCCTTGCCGTTGGCGGTGGATCGGTGATCGATTCTTCCAAGGCGATTGCCGCGGGTGTGCCTTATGAAGGGGATTTCTGGGATTTTTACAGTGGAAAGCCGGTCGAAAAAGCATTGCCTGTGGGTACCGTGCTCACCATTGCTGCGGCAGGGAGCGAGGGCTCCGGGGATTCGGTGATTACGTTAGAAAAAGGGATGCTCAAAAGGGCGGCGAGTGGCGATGCGCTCCGGCCGAAATTCTCTATTATGAACCCGCAGTTCACCTGTACGCTTCCTGCCTATGCGACGGCGTGCGGCATTACGGACATGATGGCGCATGTGTGTGAACGTTATTTTACGAACACCCGGGACGTGGAAACTACGGATCGTCTGTGCGAAGGCATTTTAAAAGCGGTCATTACGGAAGCTCCTAAAGTGATCGCCAACCTAAAAGATTACCAGGCGCGGGCGAATATTATGTGGGCGGGTATGGTCGCTCATAATAATTTGTGCGGAGTGGACCGTGCTCAGGATTGGAGCAGTCATGGTTTGGAACATGAACTTTCGGCCTTGTACGATGTGGCTCATGGAGCAGGGCTTGCAGTGATGATGCCCGCCTGGATGCAGTATGTGATGTCTCATGATGTTCAGCGTTTTGCCCAGTTTGCGGTGCGTGTCTGGGACTGCGACATGAATTTTGCAAATCCAGAGATTACAGCGGCTGAGGGTATTTCCCGGTTCCGCGCTTTTTTGAAGTCAATCGGCATGCCTTCGAATTTTGCGGCCTTGGGTGCCAAAGAGGCTGATATTCCGAAATTGGTTGCCACTTTAGGGCTTTCTGAACAGCATAAAATGGGTGGTTTTGTAAAGCTGGGACCCTCGGATGCGGAAGCGATTTATCGGCTCGCGTTATAATAGTGATTTTTTATAGGGTCAGAAAGCCTTCGTTTGCAAGGTTTTCTTTTTTTTATTAGATTTGCGGCAATTCATTTGTCTTATCTATAAGTTTTTTTGGAGGAAAACAATGCATTATAAAAACGTGATAAGTTTTTTTTGTGGGTGGCTATGCCTGGGTCTTGCTGCCTGTAGTTCTTCGGGGGATTCCACTTCGGCGACGGAGGAGGCTTTTGGCCAGTGCACCTCTTCCAGAGAGGGTGAAGTGCAGGTTATGGAGGAGTCAGCTCTGTCTTATACCTGCCAGGGTGGAGCATGGATACCCTCGGAGCAAGTTCCTGTTTATCTGGATTCTGTTGCCGAAGGACGTTATACCTGTATAGATATTTCCAACGCTGCCAATAAGGCTTCGTTTGTGTTCAGCACTTATTACTTGTCGCACTCACATTCTATTTCCACTCAGTACGGCAGTTCTTCTGTTTCTTTTACTTCAAAGACATATGACTATTTATCAGACTCCGTTTTTTATTCAGAATTCTTAAAGGGACAGGATTTTGACGTGGCTTTGGAAAGTTATGACGAAGTTTTTCTGCTTTCGGATGTAACGGCGAGTTCCTTTGTCTATCAGTATTATGATGAAGATGCCGATTCACTTCTCTCTTTGAAGTGCGTTAACAAGGACTATGTGGCTTCTTCCAGTTCCTCTTTGAATTCCAGCTCTTCCACAACATGGGCGAGTCCGTTTAATTCTGCTATTTCCTATGGTACTTTGACAGATGCCCGGGATAAGCAAATATATAAGACCGTGAAGATCAGTTCTCTGAATTGGATGGCTCAGAATTTGAATTACGATACGACATCGAGTTTTTGTTATGGCAAAGATTCTTTGAACTGTGCTCATTACGGACGTCTGTATTCTTGGAAAACGGCGATGGCGGGCGCTTCTGCGAGTTCGCTTTCTCCCAGTGAGGTTCAGGGACTTTGTCCTTCAGGTTGGCATGTTCCAAGTTTTGCCGAATGGTCCACAATGTATAGTTATGTGATCTCAGTGAGCGCTTTTGGTTCTGGATTGAGTCTTCGTTCTGAAAAAAATTGGGAATATTACAGTTCCAGTTACACTGGATTGGATGAGTTTGGCTTTTCCGCTCTTCCTGGAGGCTATATAGATCTAAGTGATACCAGTTTTTATTCCCTGGGTGAGATAGCCTATTGGTGGTCGGCTTCTGAATACAGCAATAATGAACCGTATTACTGGAATATCTCTTACAATGCTTCGGACATGAATTCTTCCTATTCCTCTTACTACACTTATGCAAGATCTCTTCGTTGCGTTGAAGATTATGCATGGACACATCCTTTTAATAGTGAAATCACTTACGGTTCCATGAAAGATACGCGGGATTCGAAAACCTACAAAACGGTGGAGATCAACGGTCATACATGGATGGCGGAAAATCTCAATTATAAAGTATCTCCCGGCAGTTACTGTTATGGAAATGATACGACTTATTGTTCCCGTTATGGTCGTCTTTATACTTGGACGGCGGCGATGGATTCTGCCAAGTCTAGTAACTATGCCCCGAGTGGCGTTTCTGGTATCTGTCCTTCGGGTTGGCATTTGCCGAGCCAAGTGGAGTGGGATTCCATGACGGTCTATGTTGATGATCACGTGTCTTATTCTACAGGGAATGCTCTGAAGGCAAAGAGCGGTTGGGCGAATTACGGTAGTTCTTATGTTGGTACGGATGCTGTGGGCTTTACTGCCTTACCTGCTGGTTATCTTTCTTCAGGTTACTTCTCTAACTTAGGAACGAATACTTACTGGTGGACATCCACCGAATATTCTAGTTCTTATGCTTATGAAGCTTATTTGTCCTACTCCAGCAGTTATCTGTATGTTGATAATGACAGCAAAACTTACGCTTATTCGGTTCGTTGCATGAAAGATTACGTTGCTGCGGAAGAAACGCTTTTTGGTAAATGCACCGTTGCGCTTCAGGATACGGTGAAAAAGAATGCCACTTCAAGCGTCTATTACGTCTGCGATTTTCTTCATTGGAGATTGGCAACGACGGGAGAAGCCCTGAATTACGAGGCTTCCCAATCCTTTGGCAAATGCACGGCTAAGCTTCAGGACACGGTGAAGAAAAATGCTTCTTCGGGATTGTATTACACTTGTGATTCGCTTTCCTGGCGCACTGCGACCTCAGCGGAACAAATCAATTATACGGCAGTTCAGTCTTTTGGGACTTGTACTGTAGCCCTGAAATTCACTGTGGATACCATTACCTCGACCGGAGTCGCTTATATCTGCGATTCCACCCTTCTGTGGCGTGGAGCGACACCTTTGGAAGAAGATTATTTTGCGAGGGGTACCTGTACAACGGCTCGTGAAGGCGAAAAATATAAAGGGAGCGCGGGGACTTACTGGTGTCTTTCCGAAAAGTGGTCTCTTTATCTTGCGGGAACCTTTACCGATGATCGTGATTCAAAAGTTTATAAAACGACGACGATTGGAACTCAGACGTGGTTGGCAGAAAACCTGAATTATAATCCTTTGCAGAATATATCTCTTGTTGATTCTTTGACAAAGAGCTTTTGTTACGGGAACAATGATGATAACTGTTCCATTTATGGACGTCTGTACGGCTGGAATGTCGCAATGGCGGGGGCAACCACGAGTTCGGTCTCTCCGAGTGGTGTCCAGGGGGTCTGTCCTGTAGGTTGGCATTTGCCGAGTAGTGCGGAATGGTCGACTCTAGTTGATTATGTGGATGATGTGAATGGAACCCATGGCATCGGAGCGAGTCTCAAGGCTGATACCAACTGGACTGTAGGCTACGGTGGTTTCGATGAATTCGGCTTTGCTGCTTTGGGGGGGAGTTACGGATCTTCTGCCACCTCTGCGACGTTCGGAACGTTGAGTGACTCTGGTTACTGGTGGACTTCTACCAGTTATAGCACGGCCTCTTCGTATGCCTATTATTATTCCATGACATATTCCTCAACAGGAATTTCTGACGATGATAGTTATAAATATCGGTTGTATTCTGTTCGCTGTGTACAAAATCCGAGTTAGAGTTCGTTTTTCCTGAGAAAAAAGGGCATCTGTAGATGCCCTTTTTTTTATCATGATCAGAAGGAACCTGTTATTTTCCTAAATTGCGAACCATTAAACTTTGTTGTCAACTTTAACCTGAATACATTTATAATATCATGTCCGAAACGCCCAAAACCTCTGCGCAAGTCCGCGAATCTTTTATCAAATTTTTTGAATCCAAAAACCACACGTTTGTCCGCAGTGCGCCGGTGGTGCCCCAGGATGATCCCACACTGATGTTTACCAATGCGGGGATGAACCAGTTTAAGGCGATTTTTTTGGGCGATAATGCGAGAGGTTTAAAACGGGCTGTGAATAGCCAGAAATGTATTCGCGTCTCCGGGAAGCACAACGACCTCGATGAAGTGGGCAGAGATACTTATCACCACACTTTTTTTGAAATGCTCGGCAACTGGTCTTTTGGGGATTACTACAAGGAAGAAGCGATCACTTGGGCGTGGGAACTCCTCACAGAAGTCTGGAAGCTCGATAAGAATCGTTTGTTTGTGACCGTATTCGAAGATGATGATGAAGCGTTCGAAATCTGGGACCGTGTTTCCCACCTCCCGAAAGAACGCATTATGCGATTCAATGCGAAGAGCAACTTCTGGGAAATGGGCGATACTGGCCCCTGTGGTCCTTGTACTGAAATTCATTATGACCGCGGCGATATTGCCACTCAGAAAGAAACTTTTGCCGATCCTATCAAGGGTGTGAATGGCACCAACGACCGTTATATCGAAATCTGGAACAATGTGTTCATGCAGTATGAACGCATTTCCTCGGGGGAACTGATTCCTCTCAAGGCGAAGAACGTGGATACGGGTATGGGTTTTGAACGAGTGTGCGCGATTCTCCAGGGCGTGCGCAGTAACTATGACACGGATGTTTTCTCCCCGATTATTCAGAAGATTGCGGAACTCTCCGGCGTGCCTTATGATCAGGGCAGTGCTGGTACGCCGCACCGTGTGATTGCGGATCATCTCCGCTCGGTTTCGTTTGCTATTGCCGATGGCGCGTTACCCAGTAATGATGGCCGTGGTTATGTGCTCCGCCGCATTTTGCGCCGCGCAAGCCGCTTTGCCCGTCTTCTGGGCCAAAAGGAACCATTCCTTTGCAAATTGGTACAGGTGCTTTCCGACACTATGGGCGATGCGTTCCCAGAAATTCTCGCCCGCCGGGATTTTGTGACGGAAGTGATCCGCTCCGAAGAAGATCGTTTTATTCGCACGTTGGATGCTGGCCTCGATCGCTTTGATAAGATTGCCGCCGAACTTGGCTCAAACAAAGTGGTTCCGGGCGATAAAGTTTTTGTGCTTTACGATACTTACGGTTTCCCGCCGGACTTGACGCGGATTCTTGCCGAAGAAAAAGGCCTGACTGCTGATGAAGTCGGTTTTGAAAAATGCATGGAAGAACAGAAGGCCCGTGCCCGCGGAGCTCAGAAGCAAGGCATTAACACCATGGGTACCGAAGGGTGGACCGTTTTTAGCGATGGCTCCACGCGCTTTGTGGGTTATGAATTCTCCAGTTGCGGAACCAAAGTGCTTCGTTACCGCGAAGATAAAGGAATACTTTCCATTGTTCTTGAATCGACTCCTTTTTACGCCGAGATGGGCGGTGAAGTGGGTGAGAAGGGCGTGCTAGTTTCCGATGGCCTTGAAATCTCTGTCTTTGATACCATCAAGGTGAATGATACGGTGATTCATCGCGGTAAAGTGGTGGTTGGCACTGTGGAAGAAGCTTCGATGGGTGGTCTTTTCTTTGCCACCGTAAATGATGATTTGCGTAAGGACACGCGCCGCAATCACTCGGCAACGCATTTGCTCCAGGCAGCACTGCGCGAAGTCTTGGGCACACATGTGGCTCAGCAAGGTAGCCATGTCGCTCCAGAAGGGCTTCGCTTTGACTTCAGCCATTTCAGTGGCATGACCGCAGAACAAATTGCCCAGGTGGAAGACTTGGTGAACGTCCAAGTAATGGCCACTCTTCCGATCACCACCAAGGTGATGAAACTGGAGGATGCCCAGGCTACTGGTGCCATGGCTTTGTTTGGCGAAAAGTATGAGAATGATGTACGCGTGGTGAGCATGGGCGATTTTTCCAAGGAACTTTGTGGCGGTTTGCATGCCTCGAATACGGGTGAAATTGGCATGGTGAAAATTCTTGCCGAGACCAGTGTGAGTGCGGGAGTACGCCGCATTGAAGCGGTGACAGGTCGTGGTGCCCTGAAACTCCTCCGGGATTCCACGGCGATTCTTTCCGGCCTGCGTGATCGCCTGCGTTGCAAAGATGAATCGCTCCTGGAACGCATTGATAATTCTTTTGAAAATTTGAAAGCTCTTGAAAAGACTTTGGCGAGTGTGAAACTCGAACTTGCGACTTTGGCTGCCTCTGATATTTTGAAAGAGGCCGTGAATGTGAACGGAGTTTCCCTTTATATCAAGGAAATGACCGTTGCTGAAGATAAGTTTAAGGACTTGCTGGATGGCGTCCAGGCAAAGCTTCCGAAGGGTTCGGCAGTGATCCTTGGCAACAAGACCCACGACAGTGGGAGTATCGCTGTGATTGTGGAAAAGTCCGTTCAGGACAAGGGACTCAAAGCGGGTGAATTGGTGAAACTCCTCGCGGAAATTGCGGGCGGTAAGGGCGGTGGACGTCCGGACCGTGCCCAGGCGGGAACCCGTGAGCCAGCGAAGATTTCGGCAGCGCTTGCGGCGGCGATTGGATTTATTCAGGAGAAAATTTCGAAATGAAAATCGGAAAGACAGAATCAGCATTGAATGCTGAAATCGAACGTCGTGGTGCTCTTTTCGCAGTGCTCTTGGACCCAGATGCCTCTGACGATTCCGCGCTTTTAAAAGCAGGAATTCTTGCTGCAGAAAATGGCGCTGATGTACTTCTCGTCGGTGGTTCATTTATGGGGAACTTCAAGTTGCCCGCTCAAGTGGCCGCCCTCAAAGCCGAAGTCAAACTTCCGATTATTCTTTTCCCCGGTGGCGCAAGTCAGGTGGTGCCTGGTTTTGATGCCATTCTTTTCACGACGCTCGTGAGCGGACGCAATCCAAATTATTTGATTGATGAACAGACGCGGGGTGGAGTGCTTGTGCGCGCACTTCACATGGAAGCAATTCCCACGGCTTATCAGCTCATCAACAGCGGTAAGCGCACTGCGGTCGAATTCATTAGCGGTACTATGCCGGTCCCTGCGGACAAACCCAAACTCTCTATGGTGCATTCGGTGGCGGCGGAGCTCATGGGAATGCGCTATGTCTATTTAGAAGCGGGCAGCGGTGCCGAGACCCCTGTACCGGTGGAACACATTGCCTACACGCGCAAAGCAACGGAACTCACCATCATCACGGGTGGCGGCATTCGGGAGCCTGAAACGGCTGCTATTCGTGTGGCTGCCGGAGCACAGATCATCGTCACGGGCACCCTTTGGGAAAAAGTCAAAGACCCCGCGCTTCTTAAGGAATTCGCGGCGGCGATCCATCTGAAGGGATAACCTATTTGAATAAATGCTTCTTCCGAAGCGTCGGTATCCATTGGTTTCGTTTCTGCTCCTTTAAAATCAAAAAGCGGCCTCTGTGTCGCTTTTTTTGTGATTTGAAGTGGATGCATTTCGTCTTCGGGGAATCATTTTGTGGCTAAATGGGTTTCCCAGGCTCATAAATGTGTATTTTTCATGGATGTTGCTTTTTATTGATTTTGGAGTGTTTTATGGATAAAAAAATTATTCTGACTTATGCCTTGCGAGTTCTTGGTGTGGTTTTGGTGCTAGTATATTTTTTTGGAGGCAATCTTGTTTTCAATCTTTTCCCCGGCTTGGAAGGGAAGTCCTTGAATCCTGTTTTCTATGTAGGGGTCCTTTTTTATTTTGCAGGAGCCGCGTTGTACTACTTGTTCAATCGAAAAGATCGTAAATCCAGGAATCATGGAGAATATCGTAAATGATTCAAATTGAGAGCCTTCAAAAGACGTATCGTAGCGGCTTTTTAATGATTCCCAAAGTGGCATTGAAGGGCGTGGATATCCATGTGCCTCAAGGAATGATTTATGGTTTCATTGGTCCTAACGGGGCTGGAAAATCTACAACGATCAAGGTTCTTACGGGGCTTTTACGAAAAGATAGTGGCAAAGTGCTGGTGAACGGTTTTTCTCCGAGTGATGTAAAAAGTCGTAGGAGCCTAGGCTATTCTCCAGAGCAACCTTACTTTTACGATTATCTCACTGGGCGCGAACTCTTAACGTTTTATGGACGCCTCGTGGGTCTTTGGGGGGCGGAACTAAACTCCCGTATCTCTTGGGCGCTTTCGATGGTGAATGCGGATAAAGACTGGATTGATCGCCGTCTGCGCACGTATTCTAAAGGGATGATGCAGCGCGTAGGCCTTGCTCAAGCGATTCTGGGTAAACCAGAATTGTTGATTTTAGATGAACCGATGACTGGTTTGGACCCGATGGGTCGGCGCGATTTGCGGGAAGCCATTCTTTCCCTCAACAAAGAGGGGGTGACCATTTTTTATTCGAGTCATTTACTTTCTGATGTGGAATCCATTAGTCATCGTGTGGCGATGATTGTGGATGGTCGCGTGGTGCGCGAAGGGACGGTGGATGAAATTACGGCCTCTTGTGGCGTGGAATACCATGTGCGTACTTTGGAAACGCTTCCTCTCGCTGATTTACCAGAAGGGGTTCTCAGTGCAGGGCATCCGCAAGAGTGGATTTGTAAAGATGGAATGGCCAGGGATCGTTTTCTTTCCTTCTGTTTGAAAAGTGGAATTTCGATTGAACGAATGGATCATCAGAGGCCGAGTTTGGAAGATATTTTGACACAGGAGATTGTTCGTGCAGAGTCTTAGCAATATAGGAGTTATCGCTCTCAATACTTTTAGGGAATCTGTGCGCGATAAAATTCTTTATAACATTTTTTTCTTAGCGATCGGTCTTGCTTTTTTCAGCATTCTTCTCGGGGAGTGGTCTGTTTTTGACCGAGCTCATGTGATTAAATCGACGACGTTGAGTATCATGTCCATCTCTGGACTACTTATTTCTGTATTTGTCGGAATCAGTCTCGTGCAGAAGGAAATTCAGGGCCGTACGGTGCTCACCTTGCTTTCAAAGCCAATCAGTCGGGCGGCTTTTATCGTTGGCAAGTATCTGGGTCTTTTGGCGGTCGTGGCAGTACATCTTTCCCTTTTGACGTTGGTGTATTATGGGATTCTCTGGCTTACCAATTCAAATCCCACCGTTGATCTTTTGCAGGCCATTTATCTTGTCTTTTGTGAGATGGCAATTGTTGTGGCTGTAGCGCTTTTATTTTCAAGTTTCAGTACGCCGGTGTTGAGTGCGCTTTTCACTTTAGGGGTTTACATTGCAGGACACCTTTCTGATCAACTTTTGGAGCAGGTGCGTTTTGTGCGCCGTATGGGAGAAGTGGAAGGAACGCAGAGTGTTATCATGGAAAAGACTGCGATCTTTGTCCATGCGATTTTCCCAGGCCTCTATCGATTTAATATCAGTGGTTATGTCGTGCACCAAGTCGCGTTACCTCATTTTTATCTACTATGGAATACGTTGTATGCGTTAGGTTATATCGCTGTCTTTTTGACAATTGCATCATGGTGGTTTAGTCGGAGGGATTTCCTATGAGAAACGAATATTTGGCGAAGGTTTTGTACTCCAATAAACTGGTCACTGAAGCACAGATTCAGGAAAATTGGTGCAAGATTAATACAGATCATGACTTAGGCCAGGTTCTTTGCGAAGCGGGAATCTTGGATTCCAAAATGTATACACGAGTTTTGGATTATGTAAAAACGCTAGAAGCAAAAGCGGTTGAGGTTCCTGAAGTTCAATCGGTGGCACCCGCTGCGGTAGAGAAAAAAGAAGTTCCGCCTCCTGTTTCCGTGCCACAGCCTACGATAAAGTCTACCCCCTCTCCGCAGAAACCGGTGGTTCCTAAATCCGTCGTTCCGAAGGCTCCCGCGGCATCAAAAATAGAGGTCAATACTTTTTCTCTTGAAGGCAATAATCCGTTTGGTGACGTGGTTCCCTCCAGTGTACAAGTGGAAGTGATTGAAGGCTTGGAATCCACCAGTATGTCTCCCGTTTCCATTATGGGAATGGGACCCGAACCAGACGCTGTTGCCAATGCGGAAAAGGAAACGAACGCGCTTCCAGATCGCTTTGCTGTGGCTACTGGTGAAGGGAGCGCGGTAAGTCCTGAAAGTGTCAATCCTGAAACGTCCCTTTCGGGGGTGCTCGCCTATGCGCGAAACTACAATGCAACGGATATTTATCTCCAGCCAGGATTCTTGATGTTGATGCGCCAAGCGGGAAAACAGCATTATTTTTCCGATAAGTTAGTGGATAATAATCATTTGGATTCTTGGCTAGCAGAAGCCGCGAAGGGTTTCGCTGATGGCTATGAACCTTGCGTAGGGAAGGATTTCAGTAAAACGCTCGCTCTCCCGGGTGTTGGTCGCGCACGCCTCACGGTAACTTGGGAAGATGCGGCTCCTGCGCTTGCTATCCGTTTGATTCCGACGGCAGCGGTAAGTCTTGATAAATTTTATTTGCCTCCATTTTGTCTTGATTTTCTTTCATTTCAAAGTGGTTTAGTTTTTATTGCAGGGCCTTCGGGCAGTGGGCGCTCCACGATGCTTACGACAATGGGTGAAACGATTGCCGCGAATCGTCACATCTTTCTGCAGACCATTGAAAAACCAATTGAACGTCTTTTGCAAAATCCCAAAGGGATTGTAATCCAAAAAGAAGTGGGTCTTCACACTCATACGAGTGTTTCGGCCATTCAGGAAGCCATTTCTGATGGGGCGGATGTGATTCTTTTTGATCACATGGATTCTATTGATGAACTTTGGTTGCTTTTACAGGCCGCGAATGCAGGATCTCTTGTTTTTGTAGTATCTTCTGGAAATAATATTTTGGGCATGATGACTCGTTTATTAGAATGTGTTCCAGAGTCTCATCGTAGTGCTCTTTGTTTTGCACTCGCTGATCAAATGAAAGGGGTCCTTGTGCAACATTTAATTCCTGTAGTGCAGGGACAGGGGCAAATTTTGGCCTTTGAATCCATGAAGGTCACCTCTACTATTGCGAATCTTATTCGTAAAGGGGAGCTTACGCAAATACCTGCTGCAATTAGTGCCGCAAAGAATCAAGGGCAGTCTTTGGACGATTCCTTGCAAAGTCTTGTGGAATCGGGTTATATCAATGGTGTGGAAGCTTGGCAAAGGGCTTCGGATCCACGTCGTTTTAGTGCTTACCACCCTGAAATGCATGGCAAAGGAGTTTGATTATGGGAGAGATGGAATCATTTCTGGATTATGCACTCCAAGTGGGTGCTAGTGACTTGATACTTGCCGAAGGTTGTGTTCCTGCAGTTCGTTTGTTGAAACAAGTGCGTGCTATTCCTGAGGCTCCGCGTTTGGAATACGGTGATCTTGAACAGTTGACGGGGGTATTAGCAGGGGAATCGGGTTGTTTCCGTGGGGGCCCTTGGTGTGGCCGTGAGTGGCGTGTGCGCTATTCTCGCGAGGCTTTTGGCAAGATGGGTTGCTTTCACCCCATTGCCGCGGAATGCCCTGATTTTACATCCATGGGCGCTCCTCCATCCGTGATGAGTTTGTTAGGTCTGGGTGCGGGACTTGTTGTTTTTGCGGGTAATGTGGGCTCGGGGAAAACGACCACTGCTTCTGCTTATGTTTCAAGCCTCTGTCAACAGCGTTTATGTCGTGCTCGCTTTTTGGACCCTGTTCCAGAATATCCCCTAAAAACAGGGGAGAGCATTGTGCATTATCGGAGAACGAAGGTGAGCCTAGATCAAGAATTAGTTCAGGGATTGTCTTCGGGGACTGATCTTTTTTGGTTGGGAGATATCTCTCGTGGATCTTTACTCCCTATGTTACGGGCAACAGAAGCGGGCTCTTTGGTGGTTGGCTGTATGACTGCGGGCAATGCGGTGGGGGTTCTTGATTTCCTTCTTGCAGGAGAAAATTTAGAACGGGAGGCTTTATCACGTACCCTTTTAGCCTCCAATCTTAAAGCAATTGTCTCTCAACATTTATTCCCTGCGCTGAGTGGCAAAGGGGTCGTATGTGCTTGGGAAGTTCTTTATAATAATCAAATGGTTAGCTCGCTCATTCGAAGCGGGGAACATTACAAAATACCTCAGATGATTCGTTCGAGTGCTTCAGAAGGAATGCTTTCTTTGGATGATTCTTTGGCCATTTTGGTCAGAGATCATTTACTTTCAAAGGAAGAGGCCCGAAAATACGCTTTGGACGATTCTCGCTTGGTTTAGGCGGATTGTATGCAAAGAGTTTTCAACAGTACACTCCCATGGAGAGTTGTCACGATTCTCTTTTGCCTTTTATGTGTTGTCTTAAGCACTGCAAAACCAGTCCATGCGGCTCAAGTCATGGTTGCGGATTCTTCCAATGCCCCAGCAATACTCCAGTCACTATTAGCAACGCCCCCATTGCCAATATCAAAGAATGATTCTCTTACTCAAAAAAAACAGCCATCAAATGAAGTGGCGAGTCCGGTAAAATCTGTAATTGAGGATTCCTCGTTGGCAGAAGATTCTTCCAATACAGAAGATTCTATGCAAGTAAGATTGTCTCACGACACAATCTCGGTTCCTCTGGTTCGTTCCGTTCTTTATCTCGGTGGTGGGGAAGCCTCTCCATGGTTTTTTCTTGGCGTCCTTTATGCGCTTCGTGATTACCGAGTCCCTATAGATTCCGTCGTCGGAGCTTCGTGGGGCGCGTGGGTCGGAGCCTTATGGACAGCGGGCTGGAGCCTCGATGCCATGCAGCGTCTCATGACCGACCCTGCTATTGCGCCTTATCTTAACGAAGATCGCCTGTTCCCGCAAACGAATTCCCATTCTGACTTTTATCTCCCGATTGCGAAAACGGGGCTCCCTGCTATGCAGGCCCGCTTCTCTTTGGAGAGCGATACGGCGGGTTATGTGAATCTTATTTCGCGGGCCTTAGACCCTGATACTGCGGCGATGCGTTACACTTTTTTCAAATTACGAATTCAGGAAAGTTTGCAACGCGGAACAGCGGGTAAAAAGACCCCCTTCTCTGTCATCGCTTGCGATAAATTCATTTCGAACGCGCCCAATGATATTCTGCAAACGCTCCCCATTGAGGGAAATGTGCATTCTGGAGATTACTGTGCGATGGTTCCAGTGCCGGAAATTACGCCCCCCATGCTCGCGATTGTCCCCACTCCTTTTCCTATCCGTAGCGGTCCCCCTTCCGCGAATTCGTGGCGAGAGGCGGCTCTCAGTACCTCTTTAAAACGTCTCCAAGCACTTTCCGATAATTCGGTAGTGATCATTCGCCCGCATAGTCTGAGTGGTCTCAATAGCCCAGAATCATGGATGCAGGCGGGTTATAAGGCGGTAGAAGCGCGCCTTGGAGACTTTACTCCTCTCGCTTCTCGTCTGCGCGATTACCCTTCTGCAGACGATTCCATTGTGTCTCGGTTCCGGTATTTCCCTTCTTTTGACAGCATCTCTGCAGAGTTCTTTTCTCACATCAGCAACTATTGGCCAGCGAAAGATACGGGCATCGTGGCGCCGCGAAAATTTTTAGAAAAAATTTTGCAATCCCCTCTCTACGATTCGGTTGCTATGTCCTTAGAGTACAATGGGGATTTGATGATTTCTGCAAGTGTCGCTCCTGTTTTAGATTTTCGAGTCGGTGGTTTCGGGTCGAATATTTTTGGTCCCAATGCTTTTGGTGCGGCCAGTTTTCGTTATGTGAATCAGTTCGAATATCTCTTTGGTGCCGAAGCTTTTGTGGGTGCGAACTCCTACGGAGTGCGGCCCGAAATGAAACTCTCCGGCGTGTGGCAAGGCAACTGGGATTTCTTCTTTGCTGGTGATTTTTGCAAGTGGGAACCGCTTCGGGGATATTTCCACAATCAAGACCCAACTCTCCGCATATATTCTGAAACGCGCAGCGACTTTTCTGCTGGACTCCATTATACGCTGGATTCCCTAGGGGTGATTTCATTCAACGTCACCTTGGGAGAAAGTGTTTTTGAAACTGTGAATACTAATGAATATGGAGACTTAAAAACGCGTTCCTTGTTCCCGCGTCTCGACTTTATTCAGCAAAGTGATGCTTTTTTACCGTGGTTTGGAAGTTCTGGTCACAGCATTGATATGCAGGCTGGTTTCCGTTCGGTGAATCTTGCTGTCAACGGAACTTATGCGGCCCCTCTCTACCTTACATCCACGGTGGAAGCGCAGCAATTCTTTTCCCCATGGGAACCACTTTCCTTGGGCGTCGGCGTTGCGGGTGGCGTCAATATCCGGAGAGAAGAAGGCCAAGGTTACGAATATCCGAGCCCCTTCCTTATCACTACGGAATCGGAAGAAGTCGCCATCACCAATTGGTATCGCCTTCACATGAATCCCACGCCTTGGAGCACCGAATGGCCTTTCACGGAATTGAGTTCTCATCATTATGGGCTTGTGCGGGCGAGTCTCGGCTTGCATCATGGGCCTCTCGGTGCGTGGCTCTTTGCCGCCTACATGCGGGATTTTGAAGAAAACCCATCGGTGAATCTGGATGCCAATCGTCTGATACTGGAACCCACATTGCGCTTTGCTTACAAATCCATTGAAGTGCGCTGTGGCATGAATCGTCTGGTGGATTTTGATTCTGTGGACAAGTTCAAAGACATCAAGGATTATCAGTATTTCTTTAAGGTCGGGAATTACTAAGCGCCGCCATACATTCCTTGACAATCAAAAG
>MNYL01000166.1 GCA_001873075.1 Fibrobacteres bacterium CG2_30_45_31
GTTCGCATTTTGCGAACCGCAGCGTGGCCGTCCTTTTTGAAATGGAACGCGAAGTCTATGAACGTTTCGGAGCGTTGGCCACGCGCCTTTGCCACTCGTTTCTCGAGGCGGCGAAAAAGCTCCCCTTAAAGGATAAGCATCTACGAGAAGATGAAATTCTTTTGCTCCCAGGGAGTCGCTTGGGTCAAGTGCGCCGCAATAAGCCTCTCTACGAAGCCATAGCGAAGCTCCTTCAGCAGGAAGCCTCTTTAACGCCTGTGATTATTGCCTCAAGGCCCGCTCTTATATCCGTTCTTGAAAAAATGTTTGCCCACCAATATGAAGTGCGTCTCTCGCCAAAGAAGGCAACTCTCCGGGCTGAATTTTTCGCGAATGCAAAAGCAGTCCTTTCTGCTCCAGGCACCGCCACTCTCGAAGCCACTCTTTGTGGAACCCCAGTACTGGTCTGCGCACGCATAGACCCGTTGACTTACTTTGCTGGAAAATGCTTCCTTAAAACACCCTTTCTTGCGATCCCCAATATTCTTTTAAATCGTTCATTGATCGAAGAAATCATCGTTCCTAGCACGGCCTCTATTGCGAAAACAGCAATGATCGCCCTACAACAAATTCAACGACTTTCTATTGAAACCTTTGAATTATCGGCAAAAGATCTTTTTCCGAAATTAGAAGGCGAAACTCTTGAAAATTGGGTGCGAGAAAAAGTAAAGGCTATCGTTTGAAACGTTTATTAATATCTTCGATGGGCATCCGCATCAGTGTAGGGCGTCCATAAGGCGATGTCATGGGATCTTGGGTGGCAATCAATTGTGCCATCAACTGTGCCATTTCTTCTGGAGACTGTGAATCGCCGGCCTGGTAAGCATTCCCTTTGGCCCAAGCCTTCGCGATAATATCATGAGCGGGGTTGGCGTCAAAACCTTCCTCTAAAAGGGACTCGACCAGTTCATGTACGGCATCAATTGCTCTTGAAAGCGGAAGCTCTCTAGGGATGCCTCTGAGTTGGAATGATCCACCGCCAAAAGGCTCCAAATGAAACCCGAGCTGATCCATATTTTCCAAAACGGATTGGAGTAAGGAGGCTTCTACTTTGCTGAGTTCAATCAATTCAGGGAAGAGCAATTCTTGCGTTTCAATCCCCGAACCGTTCTCAATGGTTTTGAGCGCACGCTCATAAAGAATGCGTTGGTGAGCCGCTCCCTGATCAATCAGCAGTAGCCCTTCCGCATCTTCGCACACCAAGTATGTCTTCGCCAAATGGAAAAATTGGGGCGATGCAAAGGATTCCACTTTGGTAGGCGTTTGAAACGTTTTTGAAGTGAGTGGAATCACCTTCCCGAATTCCGGGAGAGAGAACAGATCTTGAGCAATCGGTTCTGGAGGCGCTTCAAATCTTCTTCGTGGCTCTTGAACTGTATCGTTGGAAAAAGAAGATCCCGTTGCTGCGTAGGCAGTCGCTGAAGAGGCTTCATTCGAGGTCCCTACAGGAGAAAAGTTTGGTACGGCATCCGAAAGATGAATGACGGGTGCCCCATACTCTCCTTCATTCTGGAGCGCATTTCTCACGGCATGGTGAATCGCGAGGAACACCCCATTCTCGTTCACAAAGCGAACTTCTTTTTTGGTGGGGTGGACATTCACATCAAAATCCATATCCGGCATGTCTAGAAAAAGAACGGTGACGGGGTAGCCTTGTTTGCCATAGGGCTCATAAGCCCGGACGACTGCTTTGCCTGCGACTGGATTCCAAATCGGCCTCTGTTGCAGGTAAAAGAACATGTGGTTTCGCTTGCCTCGGGTTTCATCGGCAGGGGCTACGAACCCTGTCACGTGAATGCCCGCTTCGGTGTGGTCAACGGGCACCATTTTGCGGGCGATCCCTGCTCCAAGAGCTTCGGCGATACGATTACGTAAATCAGAGCCTTCGACCCCTGTAAATATATCCCTACCGTTGACTTTATAATCGATTCGCACTTGAGGATTGGCAATCGCTATTCGTGTGACCGTATCCAAAACACGGCTCCCTTCCAGAGCGTCACTCCCTAAAAAGTTTCTTCGGACGGGGGTATTGAAAAAAAGATCTTCGACTAAAAACGAGGTCCCTTTTCTGCTATTATTGGTGCCGAATTCTTGTAAATTTCCGCCGGAAAGGCGAATCCACCTCGCTTCGGAGTCATTTTCTGTCCGGGAGGTGATTGTCATTTGGGAAATGGCTGCAATGGAAGCAATGGCTTCGCCCCTAAATCCATTCGTTTTGAGATGAAAAAGATCCTCTGCGGAGCGAAGTTTGGAGGTCGTATGGCGCAGATAGCATAGGTTGAGATCATCCTCTCCCATACCATTTCCGTTATCTGTAATGCGAATTCTTTTTTTCCCGCCCTCTTCGATCTGGATTTCTATCCATGTGGCATTCGCATCCAGGGCGTTTTCCAAAAGTTCCTTGACCACAGAGGAGGGTCTTTCCACGACTTCCCCTGCAGCAATTTTGTTAATTACCTCTTCGGAGAGACTTTGGATGTGTCCTAGATTCATTGGCACAAAATATAGCCAAAAATAGCAAAAACAAAGAATTCCTATGAAAATGTGACTAAAACTAAAACCCACTAGCTATTTTCGTAAGAAAAAGTTAACTTTTGAATATGAGGGAACAATTGGACGAAATCTCAAATATTTTTTTGAAATTGGCGCATGCTGAGCTGCTCCTTTCTTATTCGACAGATGAATTAGTTTCCTTGATTAAGACTACCCCTGAATCTGGGAAAAAGGTGCTGGATTACGTTTGGCAGGAAGATGGCTCCGTTCCTCTCTGGGTAAATAAAAAAATTATTAATGGCCTCACTCAGTGGCTGTTTTCCAAAGGTGAGAATCCAGATGCCTTTGCTGATCGGATGTTTTCGCAGTATAAAAATTTGTACTCCATTCCGAAACGCTCTATTATCCGTTCTTATTTGCCATTTGTTCCCCTTTTCTACGATGCTCAGGATCAACGGCACCTTTTCCTCGAATTATTAGAAAAAAGACGTCCCTTGGGTGAACGTTATCAAGTGTTTTGTCATTGTAAAGAAAACGACTCCTTACGTCGTGATTTCGTGGCTATTTTTTCTGATTTTGGCAAAAATGATGCCATTTATTCTCATTGGGTGCTTAAATCCCTCAAATATGGCCCTCTGTACATGGGGTTGCCGGCGTTTGAAAATGTGAAAGTCCATTCGGCCATGTACTCGGCAGAAGAAGCCCTCGTTAATCGTAAACAGGGACATGTTGAAAATAAATCTTTTATTGTTAACGGGTCTGTGGTTGGCTCGGTAGTTCCTTTTGAGGAATGTGTGCACGCCCTCGGTATTGATTTTGGCACCCCGGAATTTTTGTCTCGGGAGTGCATTCGTGCTGATGTGAATATTATTGATGAATTAACGGGCTGTGTGCTTTTGAGTCAGGGTTGTTTTTATGGGGCTCCTGTAAGTATTTCTGAATTTACCTATGAAGCGGGCCAA
Source organism: Fibrobacteres bacterium CG2_30_45_31 (assembly GCA_001873075.1). GTDB lineage: Bacteria > Fibrobacterota > Fibrobacteria > Fibrobacterales > Fibrobacteraceae > UBA1313. The sequence continues at coordinate 3,495 of MNYL01000166.1, forward strand.
AAAGTAAATGATCCCTTTGCCAAGTTAATGAGTGCTTTGGTGAAAGATGAATTTGTAGTTTGGGGCCCGATTCAAAAAGCACATGAGGCTTTGCTTCATCAAGTGAACCATGTGGCCGATGTCGTTTATTATGAGTCGGATGACTCTATTGCTATTAATGGCAAACACTTGATGCGTAACGTTCCTGCTCGTATTTTGAGAAATGTGCTTCGCGAATACACGAAAACGGGGCGCGAAGAATTTGAAAATCGTGAGTTTAAACGAGATCCGGAAATTTGTATTGATGCCCTGAACCCGAATTTTGAGAGCCGCCTGAATCGTGTTGTTGATCATTTACAGAAAGTTTCGGATGTGATAAGCTTGGATCGGCATCGTCGGGGAGGCTTTCGATTAGTGCCCCATTGTCACATTGATTTCAGGGAAGAAGGGTTACAAGAAAAAAGTAAGAAATAATTAACTTTTCTCTTTGGTTAAACCTTGCTATATTAACGACAGAAAGAGAAGGCGACAAGGTAAATCCTCTAACAACTCTATCATTGCTCCCCTCCTGGTAAGTTCGGGGTTCAAGTCGCTCTCTTTCTTTTTTATTTTAAAAGTGCTTTTGGGCACTTTTTTTTGTTTTTATTCCTAGAAATGCTAGAATTTATACAAATTTTGATACTGTTATATTTTTTTTACAAGCGGCCAATGGACAAAATATATTTTCAATATTAGATTGATTCAATGTGGATGATTTTTTGATTAGGTAAATCCTCTAATAACTTTATCAGTGCTCCCCTATTGGTTTGGTTTGGGGGGGTTCTTTTCAATAAATCTTTCACGACTCCTTTCGGGAAAGTGCCTGGGTTTACCGGGTGCATTCTTTTTTATTTATATATAGAAGATGGGTACATACATGGCAAATCCTGAATCCTTAAATAAACGCTTCGTTGCTAGAGAATACCCCTCTAAAGGCCGTAACCGGGAGGGTATTACCTTTTTAGTAGCTGAGGATAAGCATGTCCTTTTTACCCGCGAATATACCCGCCATAGAACACTTTTAGAACGTACGGAATATCCAATGGCCGAAATTGCCTGGGGCGGAATTTTGACAGAAGCGGGCGCATGGGTGCGTCGTAGTTTTGACTTTGGGGATGCTCCGGACCCGGAAACTCGGGAAGAAGTGGTTTTGAGCATTCAAAAGGCTGTAGTTCATTAAGGACACCTCTAA
>MNYL01000259.1 GCA_001873075.1 Fibrobacteres bacterium CG2_30_45_31
TGAGTATTGGTTCTCGTTGGGATGACCGCATCACCGGTAAGCTTGACGAATTCTGCAAAGATGCGGTGACCATCCACATCGATATAGATCCCGCGGAAGAAGGGAAAGTTTTACAACCAGACGTATTTATGTGTGGCGATGCCAAACTGGTGCTGGAACAACTTTTGCCTTTGGTGAATCGTTTAGATACCAACGAATGGGTGAAAACAATCCAGACTTGGAAAAAGCGGTTCCCCTTGACATACCCCAAACAGGGTGGCCTTCGCATGCAACATGTGATTGCAACGCTTTCTGAGCTCACCAAGGGAAAAGCCATTGTGACCTCTGATGTGGGGCAACACCAGATGTGGACAGCACAATTTTTTGAAGCGGATTACCCGCGTCAGTTGCACAATTCTGGGGGTGCTGGCACTATGGGTTTTGGTTTCCCAGCGGCTATCGGTGCTGCTTTTGGCAACACGACCGGCTGGCCTGTATGTTGTTTCGCGGGCGATGGCGGATTCCAAATGACCGAAGCCGAGCTTTCTACCGCGGCCATTCACAAATTACCCATCAAAATTTTCGTGATGGATAACAAATTTTTAGGGATGGTGCGCCAATGGCAGGATATGTTCTACGACAAACGTTATTCCAGTGTGAGTATGATCGGCAACCCTGATTTTGTGAAGCTTGCAGAAGCTTATGGAATTATGGGTCTCCGTATCAAACGTTCCGCAGATGTGGAGCGTGTGATTACCAAGGCACTTGCCTACAATGAGGGCCCCGTGCTTATTCATTGCGAATGTGAACAGGAAGACAATGTATTCCCGATGATTCCTGCGGGTGCCCCCTTTACCTCAATGGTGATGGAACCTCCTAAAACACAACTTGCAAAGCCTACGGGGAGTACCTAATATGACATCCATTATTAAAAAAGCTCACTCTATAAGTCTTCTTGTGGCAAACCGCCCTGGGGTGCTCGTGAGAATCGCTTTGGTGTTCTCCCGTCGTGGTTATAACATTGATTCCTTAGTGGTTTCTCCAACGCTGAATCCTAACTTCAGTCGAATGAATATTGTGGCTCGAGGCAATCCGGATATCCTGATGCAGATCATTAAACAGCTCGAAAAGCTCGTCGATGTGATCCAAGCGAAGGATCACACAAACATGAGCGTTGTTGAAAAGGAACTGGCACTTATCAAAGTGCGTTGCATTCCAGAACAACGTACAGAGCTTCTACAATTGTGCGATCATTTCAAGGCGATTACTATTGATATGACCGAGACTTCCATGATTATCCAAATCACTGGAAATACGGACAAAATTGATGCCATGAAAAGTCTATGCCGCAAGTTCGAAATTGTGGAATATATCCGTACAGGAAAAGTCATCATGCTTCGCGGAGAAGACGAAACGTAACCACAAATTACACTACGGCCATGAAAATCAACACTGGCCCCGAGACCTCGTCCCCAACGAGGTCTTTTTTTTATACCATCATTCCCATCGCGCCGAGCCCAAAATCCATGTCATTCTCAAAAGCCTCTTCAAGCAATTCAAGATTATTTTCAGAATATTCTAGTTGTTTGGAGAGTAACTTCGCCGAAGCGATACGATCCGCAAGCGTCCATTCGTGGCCCTCCCAAAGTGCCGCATCCAACTCACGAAGAACCCAAAAGCAGAACACCGCGAATTGTACCTTTGTCACAAGCGCCCCTTCATAGACGGCTTTTAACGAATACCGAAAGAGTAAATACACCACCCAATGTTCATATTCAAAATCTGGAACCTTTGGCGATTGAAATGTCCCCTTTCGCATTTTTAAAAGTGCGGCATCCCATTCCGAATTGATACTCTCAGAAGCGGAAAGCAAGTCCAGCCACTTCGTACGCAATTCTGCAACAGAAATCGTGGGACGCTCTAAAGGAATTTTACATTCCTCCGCAGTCATCAAAAGCAAATGCTGCACACGTGGCGCGAACGGAACCTCGCGCGCGCGCAAAACCGCAAACGCGCGCTCCCGAAAATTCAAAACAAATTCCAAGTAATTCGATTCCTCCTCTGAAAGAGGCTCCGGCGGTTCCATCGAATCAAAAGTCACAAATTCAAGCGGAGCTTCGTCTTTAAATAAGAGGCGCGCACCCTCCTCGCAACACAACGAAATTCCGCGTTCCACCAAATCTCCACACGCCTCCACAAAACGCGGATGTTCCATGCATATCTCACTCAAATGGGACTTGCCTAATTCTGTATAAATGTCACAAAGATTGTGCTCATTCAAAAACGGACAACGGTCGCCCGGTGCAAGCACAAACTGCGAATGCCGAATACAGTGAGAAAGTCGTTCACCCAGTGGCCCCTGCACGCTCTTATAGAACGCCAAAGTTTTAGGATCAATATTGATTTCCCAACCAATGCAACAATTATCCGAACAGGCAGACCCTACACAACGAAACTCGGGATAAAACTTCGGAACACGCAAAAGAGTCATAATGCCTCAGCACAAAAAAAGCACCCACAAAATACCGATGTTCAAATTTAAAAACCTGTCCAATTCTGTTATATATTGATTTTTTCCATAAAAAAACCCTGATTTCTCAGGGTTTTTTAGTGCAGACGGCAGGACTCGAACCTGCAGTCTTCTGGTTCGTAGCCAGATGCCTTATCCAGTTTGGCCACGTCTGCATTGTTGTGGCCCAAATATAGCACCCTGGGCCACTTTGTCAAGGGAAATTTTTGCCTTTTTCTTATGAAAATCAACTACTTGGTCGAGCGACGTATCGTCAGCACATAAGGTACAGGATCCGTAGAAGCACCCGATGGATAACTGACCTGGATATAATAGGCGAGATATTTTTTCATGTCCGTTGCACCGTATATATGGATATCAGCAGAAACGTAGAAAGTTGTGTCAATCGAAGGATTTTGCGAAGTGGCGTCAAATTCGAAAATAGTCTGGTATTCCTTGCCCGTTTCACCGGCCATAATTTGTGGCCCCTTAAAGGAGACTGACAACGGAACAGAATTACCGGACATCCTTACCGAAAGAGAATCCTTAGCCCGCAGATAAATGCGGAAATAATCATAAGTATCCGGGCAATCATCGTTGTAGTCACCAGAAAGAAGAGCGGCAAAAGTCAAACCATCTTCAAAATCCGTTCCATTATAAAACTTCACCGAATCCGCAAGAGCTTCAGAGGCACTGGGAGTCCCGTTGCTTTTGCACTTGCTACCAACCATACCGTCATTATCCAAAATAGGATAAGTTGCAAAAGTAACCGATTGCGCGCCGCTCACGTTACCATCTTCATCTTCCACACTATTGAAAGTAACAGTATGACGCGCTTTTCCCGCTTCAAAAACGGGTAATCCAGAAATCGTTGTGTCCGCACCAACGAGATAGACAGAACTGCCACTCACCTTGAGAACTTCCACTGCACTGTTAGCCGTAACCTCGTTATCATTGAAGTTAGCGATATCCTTATCAAATTGTACTTGGAGCGTATCAAACGGGGAAACCTCACCCAGATCATTCGTTTCCATTTTTGGCGTTTCCATTTCTGGCGAATTGTGATCTATAGAACCACATCCAACTAAAGAAATCAGAGTCGCAACAGGAATTAAGGCTTTGAATGCATTCATTTTAAATTATCTCCATCGAAAAATCGGTGCGTATAAGTTACATTTTGTGCCACGTTTTGAAAATACTTTTGCACAACATTGTGATTTAAAATGATACGACTAGCCAAAAATCTAATAACTACGCTAAAAACTCCCGGGGTTGATTCATTCCCCAAACCGTCACGCCAAGTTTATTGTTGGATCGCCCTCTTCTCCATTCCTGTAATATTGGTGTTTCTCATTATATTCTCCATGTGTACTTGGGTTTACGTTTCTTCGGAGTTGCCTTCTCTCGCACAACTTGAGCAGATTGACCCTAAACTGGTGACCCATGTCTATGACAAGGATAGCCTTGTTGCTCATGAGTACTTTGTAGAACGCCGCGTCTGGACCCCTTTCGATTCCATTCCTAAAATGGCGATGAACGCTGTGATGGCAACGGAAGATCGGAATTTTTATGACCACTGGGGAATGAATATTTGGGCGATTCCTGGAGCGATTTTGGAAAGTACGTTCTCTGGTAGAAAACTACGCGGAGCCTCCACATTAACCCAACAACTATCAAAACTTTTATTCTTGACGCCCGAGCGAAAGCTTTCGAGAAAAATCAAGGAAGTGATGACTGCCATTCGTATTGAGCAGACATACACAAAGGATGAGATTATTGAATTTTACATGAACGAAGTTTACCTTGCCGCCGGAAACTATGGTTTTCAAGCAGCGGGTCAATACTATTTCGGACGCCCTCTTGATAGTTTAACGATCCCCGAATTTGCAGTCCTTGCGGGGATGTTGCAACGCCCTGAAGCTTACCGCCCCGATAGACACCCGGAAGCTTCTCTGGATCGCCGTAACACCGTTCTCTACGCCATGTACGATGCCGATTATATCACCAAAGATGAATACCACAAATATATGGCTACGCCACTGCAAATAATTTCCCATGTTGGAGACAACGAAGCGGGACTCTACTTCTACGAAGAAATTCGCAAATACATGGAAAAGAAATACGGGGAAAATTCACTCTATGCCGATGGGGTTTCCATTTTCAGCACGATTGACCCTTCTATTCAGGCTTATGCCGAAAGAGCCGCGAAAGAGCAGCTCGAAAAAGTACAGAAGCGTATCAAACAACGCACCATCGCGAGATTGAACCTCGGACCCCGATATCATATGCGCAACGACAGTACATTGGTTCATTTCGATAG
>MNYL01000068.1 GCA_001873075.1 Fibrobacteres bacterium CG2_30_45_31
TGCCAATTCCCGAGCTTCCCTGAGGGTTCTTGGGGATACTTTTGCCTGTACTTGAAGATTCTCCAAACTAAGATCCTTAGGTTGAATCACCCCGCGATTTGCCTGAATCAATGCTTTTTGAATGCGATTTTCGAGTTCACGAACATTCCCAGGCCACGCATATCCTAAAAGCGCTTTTTCAGCCGCTCGACTCAGACGGAAACGCCCCCGTCCATATTCCGCCCCATAGCGAGTGAGAAACTCTTCTGCCAAAAGAATCACATCTTGACCGCGCTCTCTTAATGGGGGAATGTGGATCGGCATCACCTGAATACGAAAATAAAGATCTTCACGGAAAGTCTTTGCTTTGACCGCTTCTTCCAAATCAACATGAGTCGCAGAAATAATGCGCACGTTCACAGGAATTTCACGATTGTCACCCACACGAGTGATGTGCCGCTCTTGAAGAACACGAAGTAACTTTACTTGCATATTCAAAGGCAATTCACCAATTTCATCCAAGAAAAGTGTGCCGCCTTCTGCTTCTTCAAAAAGTCCTTTGCGCGTATCAATAGCACCTGTGAAAGAACCTTTCACATGACCAAATAAAATGGATTCAATCAAATTTTCTGGAATAGCGCCGCAGTTAATAGCCACAAAAGGTCTGTCACGACGTGGGCCCTGAGTATGCAACCAACGGGCGAAAACTTCTTTACCGGTTCCTGTTTCTCCGCGAATAATGACAGGCACGGGGAGCGCTACTAGTTTTTCTGCCATAGCGATAAGTTTTTCCATTGGCTCGGATGCGTACAAAATAGCACCTTTCCGAGTGACACCCTTTAAAACTTCTAGCGAGTCGCGGTCGCGTTTACGATCATAAGCGGCAAAGGCAATTTTTTCACAGACATTTACAAATTGATCAAAAAGCTTGCTATCTGCCTCTAAAAAAGGCTCCGTCCGCGCTTCGCGTTGCAAGTAAAGAAATCCAGAAACCATATCTGTATTAGGCGTACGAAACGGCGCGACCATAATACTTGTCAATTGATTCTGAACCACCGATTTCGAAAGATCTGCCAGGGTATCATCCATTTGATTCCAAAGAATGGCTCGGTTTTCTTCGCGAGCCCTGCGCACCGCAGATGCGGAAATAGAAACAGAAGCTGGCACAGAAAGGTGAAGCGTGGGGTCCCCTGGAATTTCAAGAACTGCCGCATCCGCATGTAACATTTGGCTCGCCACTGTGATCATTTTCGGCAACAACTCATCTGGGCTAGATTCGTCTAACAACTGGGTAACGGCATCTAAAAGTTCTGCAGTTGCAAAAAGAGTTTCTTGGCTCATTTTTTTTCCTTTTCTTTTTCTTGTAAGGGAGTCGGGGCACCCATGAGAACCCCCCCCCCAATCGGGAGAATCAATCCCATCATTTACAAAATTTTCATCAGATTGGAGGTGGCGTGTTTTTTGTAACATCGCATTCCCTACATCATCGACAGGAGCATTACGAGTAACGACAATCCACCCAAAAAAGACTGCGATCACAATAAGAAATACAAAAAGAGAGATCATTGTCCAACGTAAAAAATCACGACTGATTTTGGGTGATGCAAAAGAATTTTTTCCTAACGGGAATTCTACGGCACGCGCCTCAATCGTTCTTTCTCTCGCTTCAATATGCTCCAACAAAGTAGTGTTCCACAATTTCTCTTTAGATTTCCGATCCAATGTGTACGCAAACAAACGGTTCTCTGCAATTTCTAAGAGTTCATCCAATTCATCAAAATCTTCTAAACGATCTTCTGGAGAATATCGTAATAAGCCTTTCCAAAGCGGTTTCAAAGCACCGAGGGCCTCTGGTGAGAGGGAGCCTTTCCCATGAAGGAGCAAAGAAATATCGTAGGATTCAATGCGAGAAACCGCTTCTGCTACGGAATCAAATTTATCGCTAGCAAATAGGGGTTCCCCCGCAAGCCAATAATAAAGTACCGCACCCACACTAAATAGATCACTCCGAACAGAAGGAGACTCCCCGCGAAATCTTTCTGGAGCGGCAAAGCGCGGGGCTCCAATACCTGTAATGCCGCAATCAATAAGAACCGCTCGGGACGTTTCCGTCACCAGAATATTATCAGGACTGATATCTCCATGGGGTTTGTGAACACCATGCAAGTGCGAAAGACCAAGAGCGACTCCACGAAGAATACGCACAGCAATAAGAGGGGGCATCGGTGATAGCATTGAAGAAGGGACGCCTTTCACATATTCACTGACCGAAAAAGACTTTCCCTCACAGACACCGACAGACAAAAGAGTCGCAACGTTCGTGTGTTTCTGAGTCTTCAAAAATTCAACGAGGTCTGGATCAAAAGTCCTTAACTCGCGATCCACTTTGAGTGCAACGACATCTCCATTACTCTGGATAGCTTTATAAACGGAAGACTCCCCTCCAGAACTCACCAGACGGCAGCGAGAAAATATTTCCTCTTCCGTCATAAATTCTCCGACAAGACTTTTGCTTTGAGGCTATCTTCCGCAATTTGTGTCCAGTATTTAAGATGATCGTTATTGGGAAATTTATCGCGACCCATAGACCAGACGTCCCAAGCATCTTCAATTTTACCTTCCTCCCAATAAAGATTTCCCAAGTTAGAATAGGCAGAAGAAAATTCGGGGTCTTTAGAAATGATAAAGATAAATATATCCTTTGCTTTCTCACCTTCACCCAAACCTTGAAGCATCAAGCCTTTCAAGTTGTAGCTGTAATAATTGGCACTATCAAGCGCAATGGATTCATCCAAAATGCCAAGCACTTTCGCCCCGCGATTTTGAAAAACGGAAGCCCGGGCAAGGTAAAAAAGGCACGTGGAATGCATCGCATCAGCCTTATGAGAAGAATCGACGCGCGCCAAAATTCGAAACTCGTCATGAGCTTTTGACCAAAGATCCAATGGATGGATTCCCAATTTTTCAGCCACTTCAGCTTCACCATAATAAGCAAGCGCAAGTCCATAGCGAGCATCCCTATCCATAGGAGCACGATCTAAGGCAAAAGAAAAATTTTGAATGGCACGGGCATAATCTTCAATTCGGAGCGCTTCAGCTCCACGAGTTTTAAAATCCACACCACAAGAGGTCAAAAAGAAAATGGGCAGAAACACAAAAAAAAGACAAAGAAGAGAACGCTCTTTGTATAAAAGTCGAAAGACAATTTTCTTTACGGATACCATAGTCACCTTACATACCCACCAGACCTGAAACCAAACCCGTACATTGCCATTGACGCCCCCCTAAAATAAATTATTTTTCCCAGAAATTATCCTCGGAGTGATTTATGTCTAAGGTTTTAATCATTGGCGCCGGTGGCGTAAGTAATGTTGTCGTTCGTAAATGCGCTCAAAACAGTGCCGTCTATTCAGAAATACTCCTTGCAAGCCGAACTCAATCGAAATGTGACGCCATTGCAAAGGACATTAAAAATATTCCAATCCACACCGCCTCCGTCAATGCGGACGAAGCAAAAGAAGTCGCGGCACTCATTCGTGATTTCAAACCGGAACTAGTGATTAACGTAGCTCTTCCTTACCAGGACTTGGCGATTATGGACGCTTGCCTTGCTGAAGGGGTGCACTACCTGGATGCCGCAAACTATGAGCCCAAAGACGTTGCACACTTTGAGTACAGCTGGCAGTGGGCCTACCAGGAACGATTCAAGAAAGCGGGCATTATGGCTCTCCTCGGTTCTGGTTTTGACCCCGGTGTTTCCAACGTTTATACAGCCTATGCGAAAAAGCACTACTTCGATAGGATCGATACACTTGATATTGTGGACTGCAATGCAGGGAACCACGGCAAGGCATTTGCCACCAACTTCAACCCTGAAATTAACATCCGCGAAATCACGCAACCCGGTTCTTTTTACAAGGATGGCGCATTCCACGAAATTCCCGCCATGTCACAGCACCAGCCAATCAACTACCCCCAAGTCGGCGATCGCGAAAGTTACTTGTTGTTCCACGAAGAACTCGAGTCTTTGGTAAAGCACATTCCAGAAATCAAGCAGGCTCGATTCTGGATGACCTTCGGTCAAGCTTACCTCACCCACCTCGCCGTTCTTCAGGATGTGGGCATGACCCGCATTGATCCCGTGAAATTTCAGGGGCGCGAAATTATTCCTCTGGAGTTTCTCAAAGCGTTGCTCCCAGAACCTGGTTCCCTTGGCGAAAACTATACTGGCAAAACCTGTATCGGTTGCCAACTCACCGGCATCAAAGATGGCAAGCCACAGACTTACTTTGTATACAACGTATGCGACCATGCCGAGTGCTACAAGGAAGTTAAGGCGCAAGCGGTGAGCTACACTACGGGCGTACCGGTCATGGTCGGTGGTGCGATGATTCTCACTGGTACTTGGAAGGGTGAAGGCGTATTCAATATGGAACAGTTTGACCCGGATCCGTTCATGGAGCAAGTGGCCAAATGGGGTCTTCCTTGGCACGAAATGTTTGGGACAAAATTAGTGTAATCCTTCGATTTTAAAGCACAAAAAAGAGCTCCGAAATTTACTCGGAGCTCTTTTTATTGATGAACTTTCAATAATTATTTTGCCGCTGGTACGCTATACTGGGCGACAACACGACCTTGATTATCCAAAGCGCGGATCACGTCTGCATCACGTTGAAGTTTTAAATCAGCCTTATGACCCTGAGCGTCAATCACCTGCACATCAAGAGTCCCATCTTGATTTTTGACGGCCATCACTTGGTTCCCTTGGGCGTCCTTTTCATAGTATGTATCCCCGGAAGCCAGTGGATTAGATCCTGTCCAGAATTCCACCGTATTTAGCACAAGAATATCAACAAACATGGTAATCGA
>MNYL01000232.1 GCA_001873075.1 Fibrobacteres bacterium CG2_30_45_31
GCCCAAGAATCCTTGGTGTCGGTGATGGCAACCACAGGCATACCTGCACCCACGACCTCCCCTTCTTCTGCAATTTTCAGCGTTATTTCTCCCGAAATGGGAGCGATAATTTTGGTTTCATCCAAGTAGGCATTGACTTCTGCTTCAGCACCTCTCGCCTGCATGACAAGCGCATTGGCGGCGGCTTTGTCTTCTACCCTCGCCCCGGCAAGAGCTTCAGCATACTGAGCTTCCGCTGCATTCGCCGCAGCCGCAGAAGCGCGCATCTGGGTTTCTGCTTCATCCCTTTTCTGCACGGGCACCACACCTTCATCAAATAATTTCTGAATGCGCCCATAAGTAGTGGCGGCTAATTGAGATCCCTCTTTCGCCCGATCCAGCATCGCTTTCGCTGCGGCAATCTGCTCGGAACGAGCTCCATTGGCGGCTTTATTAGCCTGTGCCTTTGCCGCATTGAGAGCTCCCTTCGCCTGCATTTTTTTCGCTTCAATCTCAGGGCTTGCAATAGTTGCTATGACAAAACCCTTGGTGACGGAATCTCCTTCACGGACAGCAAGTTCCGAGATCCGCCCCGGCACTTTACCTGCCACCATGACGCGGCGAGCTTCCATTTGGCCTTGGAGATATTCGGTCTCCGGCATGGTTGCAAAATGCTTCAAGGAAAAAAATCCTCCGATCAACAGAGCTATAATAACCAAAAGCGTAATAATCGCCGGAATTTTTTTCATAATTACTTCTCCAAAATTTCACTGATGCGGTCTACTTCTCCGCTGGTTTCCAAAAGTCCCGCAAGGGCTATCATCGATTGATAATTCGCCTGCAACATAGCGACCTTCAACCGCGAAAGCGCCAGTTGTGCGTCGACCACATCTAAACTCGTAGCGACACCCGCTTCAAAAGCTTTTTTCTGATCTTCCAAGGATTCATCGGCAAGCTCTTCCGTTTTTTTCAAACTGACTAACCGACCTTGTGCATATTCAAGTTCCCTCCAGCGTTTTTCTACCAGCAAAGAAATATCTTCTGTGGCTTTATTTTCTAGACTCTGCACTTCTCTTTCTGTCGCTTTCGCTGATGCCACCTTACCTGCAGTTTCTCCGCCATGAAAAAGATTCCATTCCATATTCACGCCCACAGCCCACTCCGGCTGGAGAATCGTCAAATCATTTGTATACAATTCTTTTTGTCCAAATAAAGCAATCGTTGGGAAATAATCCCCTCGAGCTACAGTAACAGCCCTTTCACTGCGTTTTTTCTCCATCCGCAATTGCCGAAGGCCTGGGTGAATTTCCAAAGCCCGCTGTTTGTAACTTTCCAGCGACCCTTGCGGCGTTACTGATTGAATGGGCGTCACGGTAGAAACCGCGGTATCGCCTCCAATCGTATTCGCCAAAGCGAGTCTCGACAAAGAAAGATCCCTTTTTGCATTTTCCCATTCGTTTTCCGCTTCGGCAAGGGCGACTTCTGCCCGCAACCGTTCGGCTCTAGATATCTGTCCCCCCGACTCCAACTTTTTTGCCTGCTCTACATGCTGTTCTAAAGTGATACGAGTCGTATCCCTCAACGCCGTGAGTTCTTCTGCCAAACGTAAAGTAAAGTAGCGCGAACATACTTCCATAAGCACCGCATTTTCTTTTGCATCATAGGCGGCTTTTTGGGCATCCACATTCTCCGAAGCGGCTTGGTAAGCGGAGAATATGCGTCCCCCTGTGAATATGGGCCACACTAAAGAAGCGGTCGCATTGAAAAACAAATCATCCTGGACTTGAATTTCAAATTCATCTTCTGGAAGTTGTGCCGCTAAAGCCTGTTGTCCCGCCGTAGCAGAAGCATTCGCCACAGAAGAAGCCCCCGCCTCTCCCAAAGTCGGTTGCGTCACCGTATAAACACTAGTGTAAGTGGAACCATAATTGCTCCCCAAAATCGCCGTGCGCATAGATCTTAGGTCGATAGTAATAGGCTCATCTATTTTTGTCACCTTTCCCGAAACGGTAAGCTCAGGCATAAAACGAGAAAAAGCTTCCGTTTTTTCACTCTCCGTGCGTTCTAACCCCGCTTTATTTGCCTGGATCTGCGGATTGTTCTGCCGCGCACGTTGGATAGCCTCTTTCAAAGATAATGGATCCGCGCTAGCGACAACCGCCATCCCCAAAAAGAGCACTACTGTGAATCGTTTTTGCATAGCCATCCTTTCTTAAGCCCATAAAAAGCCCAAAAGAAACTCTTTTAATTTTAGTTTCAAAAAGCGCACTTTTGCACTTTTAAAGATAAAAAAAGGCTTCCCTTCAAAGAAGCCTTCGTGACTAAAAATTAATGAATAGTCGTTTATCAAGAATAAATGGGCTTTTATAGCCTACCAGGAGTCGGATTCGCCGCTATCCATGCACTGGGTTCATAACCAGAAACGGTAAAATCGGAACGCGTAAGACTTTTACCCTCGCCATCCGCCTCAGAAGGCCAAGCACCACCATCGGAATATAGCAAGGCATCAGACCATTGATAATACCATTTAAGGCCATTTATTTCAGAAGTATCCTCTGTGTACTCGATAGGATTCATTACTACAATGGACTCCCCACGATTTGAAAGTTTACCCGAATATTGAACGATAGGGACCGAAGAAGCTAAACCCACTTGTTCCCGGTACCAGGCGGCATCCAAAGTAACAGTAGCCCCTGTGGTAGCGATATAGTTTGTGGGGAGTAGTAGTATAATTCCATCAGGGGCCAATGTGATCGTTTTTGAGAAAGTGAGACCAATCCCTTCTACCTTCCAACCGGCAAGTTCGCCATTAATGATTCCTTGAAGCGTGACACTATTTGTGCTTTTATTGACCAATTCCAAAAATTCAACATCACCATCCGGCGGGTTATAATAAGCTTCGCTGATGTATAATGGTCCCATCAAAAGAGAAGCATTTTCAGCATTCTTAGTCACCGTAGCCAAGGCCCCCTGAGCTAAATAACCATCGGAAAGCTCAGTAACGCCCGCTGTTTTTCCTGTCGGAACAGAAGGATATTCCAAACCAGTTTCTGATCCTGTCAACTCACCAGCCGCATTGACTTCGCGCAAGTAGACATCTTCTCCGCGAGCAGTAAAAAACAGGCCATCTGTTACTTCATCGGTGGTAACCACCAAAAAACTACCCGCAGGCACGATAGACCCCTCGGGCAAATAGCGCACACTATCCGTAGCATCCGCGCGAACCAGCTTCCAACCGCTGATATCTACATTTTCGTTGCCCGCATTGTAAAATTCGATCCAAGCGGTATCGCTATTCCCATAAGGCATTATTTCATTAATCCGCACCGCGGGCGTTTTATAAACGGGATCAGTAGCACTACCTGGGTTTCCACCTACTGTCGTGCTTGCAGCCCATGATTCCGCATAAGCAGGGTTTTCACCAATAAAGACCAGAGAGCTACCGCCGCCATCCGCTTTTTTCGGCCACGGAGGGTTGTCATCAAAACGACAATCCGCATCGCCCTGACCATTCAATTTCACTTCCACAACATCGCCACTGTTCGAAAGGTTACCCACAACAGAGCTTCCTTCTTCTGCAAGCCAAGGGCCAAACAAACGCCCAGTAAAATCCGGATACTTTGTGCGGAACAGTGTAGTATCATTAGTCACGACGATATATTCACTCGTATCCAAAGGCTCGTCTGGGAAAGCATAATAAACAGCGCCATCTAAACGAAGGCTCGCTTCCAACATACTGGTAAGGGGCGTTCCCGTCGCTTTGAGTTCAATAAATTCCAGAGAATCCGCACCGTGATACATAATTTCTGTGCATGCCATTTCGGTATAATCCACACTACGGGTCTTTCCACCTTCATCGCACGCCCACATATTAAGAGCAACGAATGAAGCAAAAACGGCTAGTTCTTTTCTCACCATAAGGCCTCCAAACTCAACCAAAATTTCCCGCTAATTGTGGGTAAACAGGATCTTTAAAACTTCTCGGATGCGCATAAATTTTTTGCCATTCCACAGCGGCATTCCCGAATTTAGAAAAACCACTTTGCTTGAGATTGAATTTTTTGATCAAATCAATCATCCAAAAAGGGACTTGCGTGGTGGGGCATTTCAACTCTAAAACAGCATCACAACCTGGAGCAAAAAAACGGGGTAACCCCGTAGACTCCATATAGGTGGGATTGATCGTATAATCAAATCCCGATTCTTCACGAAACCGCATACAGGTGTCAATGGTCACGCGAGAATAATCTTCGTTTAATCCAAACCAAGCGCGCCGCTTATATTGCGTGAGTAACCGAGGATGCGCATTGTGTAAATGCGTTTTATACAGAAAATCCTTCAAATAAGCTCGATCTTTGTCGTTCTTACATGGCCAGGCTTCTTGTGGGTTTTCCCAAACAAAAAGTGGATTTTCGCCCTTAATCGTCGCACGGCTTTTAAAGCAGACATTGCGAATTTTGCGTTTCACTTCAAAGTGGAAAGTTCCCTTTTGATCGGGGTGTTCACCATAAGTACGAACCCGCATATTAAAGCGATCTAATAAACCCGCTTTTTTCCAATTCAAAAAAGTCCATTTTGGGGAATCCAAATAAAGGTTCGTAATCCAGTAAAATCGACCTGGAGTTATTTTGGAATAATAATCTTCCTCGCAATAAGGAGCAATAAATTGACCTATCGCATCGGCCCATTCCACAGGAATGTGGTACTTGAGCTCAAATCGCTCCAATAAACTGAATCCACGAGCGCCACTCATTTTGTAAGGCCTTCTTTCAAATGGTTCGCCACATCTTCGCGAGCAAAAACGCCTATGTAACCTAAAAGGATAATGTAATCGTTATAGATGTCATTTTCCAACTTTGCCATTTTAAGTTGGCTTTCAAGAGCGCTTTCACGAGCACGTAACAAAAGCAGAGGATCATTGCCCGCTTTCATGGCAAAGTCCTGGAACAAAGCTCCAGCATCCACTTGACTTACAAAGTTTTTCTGCACTTCACGTTGAGCAATCAAGCCCATGATTTCTTCACGCAGACGAGCGACTCTTTGTGACATGTCGCGTTTTTCTTCAAGATAATCACGTTCTGCATCAAGTACATCTATCTGACGCTTCATGTTATCGCTGCCATCGTTAGAGAATGCAGGAATTTTCACAGAAATAGAGGCATAAAATTTATCAAT
>MNYL01000267.1 GCA_001873075.1 Fibrobacteres bacterium CG2_30_45_31
AGACATATCTGAAATTTCTGCAGGGCAAACGGAATGCGCCATTCCTGGGTACAAATGAAATTCTACCGGATATTTTGCCTGGACAAAAGCCATTTCTGCGTTCCGCATCAATTGTTCCGGAACTACTATATCTGTAGATCCATGTCCCCAGAAAATGGGTAACTCTCCATTCGCAACGCTTGCCTCTTTTCCGAGAAGGCTCGCTGTGGGGCTATAAGTAGAAAGAGCCATAACGCCCGCCAAACGTTTTGGGTAGCGAGGACCCACCTCTAAAGCCAATACTCCCCCCTGACTGAAACCAGCAAGCACAATCCGATGGGGAGGAATACCGCGCGCTATTTCTGCATCCACCAAAAGCTCGATTTCTTTAGCCATTTGAAGAATCCCCGCAATATCAGGTTCATTCCCCAAGTAAGGATGAAAAATATCATACCATGCACGCATAGAGCAATTTGCGATTGTCACAGGACGTACCGGAGCATTCGGGAAAATAAAACGAATCCCCAAATGGGGAGGAAGATTTAATTCAGAGATAATGCCTTCAAAATCATGGCCATCGGCACCCAATCCGTGCATCCAAATGACGGAGGCATTGGGAGCAACATTCGTTTCAACAGAAATACATTCTAACATTTCTTAAAGATAACTACTCGCGACCAGCAAAAGGCACTGATTGCAAAAAATCATTCCTGTAGGGGAACATCAAAATCAATAGACTGTTTCCCCGCCTTATTTTCTACACGGGCGGTCATATTCTTTACTTTAGGCCTACCATATACAGGCACAGAAAGCAAATAAGAAACACCCGCTTCGTCACTCACAACCGCCGTCTCATCAGAAACCGTTTCTTGATAGATTGGTGTTTTTCCACCGGCCCAAATTGTATAAGTCAATGAACGCGAAGTTCCCTTATTCAATTGTTTTGTAGGAACACAAAAATGAATAATCCCCCCCTTGGGAAGGGTTCGCAAACTGTCCACAATTTCCTCTTCGGTAGCAAGATCCGCTTCGAGCGCCAAGCGCAAATTCTTTCGCAACTTTTCGTAGCTTTCGTACTGAATTGAAATAGTGGTTTTGGCATCCGCAGGGAGCGTACTTTCACGAACATCACGCACCTTCGAATTATTCTGATAAAGCTCCCAACGACCATTGTCATGCAAAATAACAGAGATTCCACTAGACGTGGTCGCCATCTGATCCGCCAAAGCGAAAACAACCAAGATAGCGACAAAAAACAAAAATTGACGCATCCAAAACTCCATATAAAAAACACAGCCTTGGCTAATATACACTCCATTTTTTATTTTCGTTTGCTTCCTTTTTGCTTTCAAAAAAAGTCCTTGAATTTTACATTTCGAAACACTCGTTGTGATTCTTGCAACAATGGAAATTCAAAGAAAATAAAAGCTTTGCATAAAGGGGTCAAAAAATATATATGAAGTGAAATTCAGTTGTTTGTATTTCCAATACAATTGGGAGAATAGTTTATGATCCGATTTGCCCACGCTTGTGGTTTACTTCTAACTTTCTCACTACTCTCCGCCACTTCCGTAATGGCAAAGCCTGCGTCACCCGCTTTTCACACCCAAATATTGGACGATGGATCCTCTCTCACCTACCAATTACATGGAGATGAAAATTTTCATTACTCCGTATCTGAAGATGGCTTTCTGCTTTTAAAAGACAAAGCCGGGGACTTCTTTTTTGCTGACGAGAACGCGACCATTTCCGCACACCGCGCCACAAATACAGACAAACGAAATTCCACGGTGAAACAATTTCTTGCCTCCCTCGACAAAAAATCAATTGAAGCGAAATACAAAAGTTTTGCAGAGGTCAATATGGCACGTAAGCCGAGTGCTAGCGCAACAATTTCAAGATTGCCCGCAGCATCAGCCCTTACCAATAGTGTCATCAAAGGCCTTGTCATATTAGTTCAATTTCAAGACACTAAGTTTACTGTCGCTGCTGACCCACAAAAAGAATTCACAAACTATATGAATGAGAGTGGTTATTCCAATTATGGAATGACAGGGAGTGCGCGCGATTTTTTTGTTGAGAATTCCAATGGCGTTTTCAATCCCACTTTCGAAGTCTACGGCCCCGTAACCCTAAAATATAATGCCGCCTATTATGGACAAAATGAGTACAATAATGATGATGCAAATGCCGAAGTAATGATTCTTGAAGCCGTTAAAGCTTTAGACCCTACCATAGACTATTCCAAATACGATAATGATCACGATGGAACCGTAGACTTTGTTTATGTGTTTTATGCTGGCTTAGGCGAAGCTGATGGGGGGGGTGCAAATACAATTTGGCCTCATGCAAGTAAAGTTGCCTATTTCACTGACGGCTATACCACTAAAGATGGAGTCAAAGTTTATTCCTATGCGACGTCAAATGAGGTTAGCGGTTCTGCGGATGCCTATGGCATTTTAGCACTTGATGGTATTGGAACCTTTGCTCATGAATTTGGTCATGTACTAGGGCTTGATGATCTCTACATTACGACCTCGAATGTAAACAATGAAACGCCAGGATATTGGGATCTTATGGATAGCGGCGTGTATAACTGCAAAAGTAACTCTTACTCAAATTCGAGCTGTACACCTCCCAATTTTTCTGCTTTTGAGCGGATGTCTCTTGGATGGCTGACTCCTAAAGAATTGACATCAAATGATAGTATCAAAACATTGAAAGAGTTATCTAAAAATGAAGCCTTTGTCCTCTATGATGATAATGATGAATTTTTTCTTATCGAAAATCGGCAACAATCAAAATGGGATGAATGCCTCCCGGGGCATGGGCTTCTCATTTGGCACATTGATTACATCCAATCAGTTTGGGAATACAATGCCATCAACAATACCGAGGGGCATCCCTATGTAGATATCGAAGAAGCCGATGACAGCTATACTGCTAGTGGTGATGGAGGCGATTCCTACCCCGGCAATGCAAATGTCACCAGCTTTACACAATTTACAACATGGGGAGGCACCACACTCTCACCCTCCCTATACCACATCACAGAAACAGATAGGCTCCTGTGTTTTACCACCAACCAAAATATTGCTGTTTCTTCCTGTGAATCTGCTTCCGTAGAACCCACCGCTCTTGTTTTTCAAGGCCCCGGCGACACCACACAAACAATCGAACAAGGGAAAAACATAGCCTTATTCTCCTTCACATGGACAGGAGCCTCTGGCACCACAGCCACGGGGCTTCCTGATGGAATCACTACCTCTGTCGATGCAGAAAATCGCATCATCACCATCAGCGGAATTGTCGATACATCAGTGGCTATTGGTGTTTATCCCTTCACCGTTTCCACTCTTGGGGGAAGCCCCAATGCAACAGCCACAGGGACAATCTCTGTTACGGCAAAGACCCTCGCCATTGAACATGAATTCGTTATTGCTCAAAATCCGAAACTGATTCGCAATGGAAATGAACTTTTCGTTGCAGGAACAGGAAGCAAACAACTCAGCCTCTATACACTGGATGGGAAAAAGATTTTCACTCAAGATATTCAGGCGGGGGCGGTCACCATATCTCTTGCACCTTTTGAAGGCCAGGGGCTTCTCATGGCAAGACTTTCTTCTCATGGAAAATTCCTTGCTCAAAAGACGCTTCTGTTACCCTAAAATTTTCTATTTCATGCTTTTGACCCCTGAAAAGAGATCTCATCACAGAGGTCTCTTTTTTGACTAGATTTACTTTAGGGTACCTCTATGCAACAAGTTCCTTTTTGGATAACATTGGTTCTTCTTATTTCCGTTGCCTCACACGCGAAGCCCGCAAGTCCCTCCCCAGTAAAGCGAAAAATGGCGGATGGAACCATCGTGACCGTGATCATCAAAGGAGACGAAAAATCCCATGCTCTTTTTTCAACGGATGGTTACCTTTTACTGTCTGATGGAAAGAATTCTCTTTTTTATGCCGATTCTAACGCCCAAATTTCGAATTACCCAGCGCACGATATCGAACAACGAGCTGAAGAAGAAAAAGCCTTTTTGCACTTATTGGACCAAGAAAAAATTAAGGATCTCTATTTTCAATGAAGATGTACCCCTTTACCCGTTTTGCCCCTAGTCCCACAGGCTACCTTCATAGAGGCCATGCACTATCCGCACTCTGGGTCTGGGCTATCGCAGAAAAATATGGCTATCAAGTTCACTTGCGCATTGAAGATCATGACAAAAGTCGCGCACGGCCCGAATATATCGCTGCCATTCGAGAAGATTTACACTGGCTGGGATTTCAATGGATTCATGAAAGTATTCAGAGCGAAAGAAATAGCCTCTATGTGGCAGCGTTAGAAAATCTTAAGAGCAAAGGCCTTGTTTATGCCTGTGATTGCTCGCGAAAATACCTTTTTGAAAGTAACGCAATCAATGAAGCTGGGGAAGTCATCTACTTGGGAAACTGTCGCCATAAAAATTTGCCCTTTTCCATGGAATCCGCTATTCGATTTAAGACCCCCAACACAACGATCGCATGG
>MNYL01000028.1 GCA_001873075.1 Fibrobacteres bacterium CG2_30_45_31
GCAGGAATCCCATCACCATGCATAAAATAAATGCGTTTACCTTGAATTTCTAAGACCAATTCTTTGTGAATTTGAACGCCTAACGCCTCAGGAAAGAAAGAGCCCAAAGCAAAATCGTGATTGCCACAAAGATAATGTACTTGAACCCCTGCATCTACCATATCGGCGAGCGCTCGGTACAACTGAAAATGGTGGCGATTTACATAATGGCGGTACTCGTACCAAAATTCAAAAAGATCCCCCACAATCACAAGATGACTACAAGCGTTACGCCACTCCCTCAACTTTATCACCAAACGAGCTTCCCTATCCGCAATAGAACCCGGTGGATTCGCGCCAAGATGTGCGTCAGAAACAAAGTATGCGGGGAGACTTTCCATGGGGATAATCTAATAATTCTATTTTTAGATGGTGCGATTCTTTTTTTCAATAGCGATTCTTTCCTTATTGTGTGGGTGCGCTCCTAATCTTGTGGGGGCGCGGTGGGAAAATAATGCTTCACCTACACCACCGAAAGACACCCCATTTGATTCTTTTGTGTTTTTAATTGATGGGGATACCATCAATGCGTCAGAAGGTTTACGCGTGGCTTACGCAAAAATGCTCGAAGGCGCACTCCCCGCGAATGAAAATTGCCGATTAAATGTCAAGACCAAGGGAACTGTTGAAGAAAATTTTGCGAGTTGGTGGTATTTAGGGGTCCTTGTATTTTTGCCCTTATGGCCAGCAATGCCTCGTGAAACAGACATGGAATTGTTCATGGAAGCAGGGCTTTTCTGCGAGGGTCAATTAATCCAACAAATTACGCTTACCGAAGAAGAACATCCGCGGCTTTTCTGGTACGGCCCCTACCGTAATAGTGAAATTCAAGCGAGTGCCGACATGATGCACATCAAACTCATGAAACGGCTACGTTCAGCGATACAACAAGACGTTCCCGTAGACACGGGCATGGCTTCAGATTTCTAAATTCAAATAATGCATACGCTTTACATTGTCGCTACCCCTATCGGGAACCTTGAAGATATTACCTTTCGTGCCGTAAGGATATTGAAAGAAGTGCCACTGGTACTTGCAGAAGATACTCGTCATTCTCGTTTGTTGATGGACCACTACGACATCCGAACCCCAATGGAAAGTTACCACGACTTTAATAAAGAGAAAGTCACTCCAAAATATGTGGAGTATCTCAAGAACACAGGCGATATCGCCCTTGTGAGCGATGCGGGAACGCCCGGCGTTGCAGACCCGGCATTCAACTTGGTCCGTGAATGCGTGCGGGAAAAGATTCCTGTACTTGCGATCCCTGGCCCGAGTGCAATGATTACGGCTCTTGTCTCTAGTGGGCTTCCCACAGATCGATTTCGTTTTGAAAATTTTTCGCCTAAAAAAAGCGCTCAGCGTTTGCACATGTTAGAAGAGTTAAAAGAATCCGCCGATTCTACCATGATCTTTTATGCGAGTCCGCACAACCTTTTGAAATTCCTGGAAGAAATCAAAACCGTATATGGTGAAATTACAATCGCTCTGATGCGGGAGCTTACGAAAAAATTTGAAGAGCATTTGGTAGGAACGCCGAGCGAACTGCTCGCGCACTACAAAGAACGCGTCCCGAAAGGTGAATTTGTTTTACTTTTTCACCCACAAGGAAAGGGCGGTTTATGATTTTTTTTGTTGCCTTGCAGATTATTGCGGGAATTATCTTATTTGCAATACGACCAGAAACGGTGGGGCTCTACACTTTTTTACCTCACGCAGTTCCACTTTTTGTGGCGATCCCATTTCTTTTTTCCTCGGATTTTCGAAAACACTTTAGCAAGTATCTTTACCTCTTCGCAGGGATTCACTTTGCCTTTCTTGCTTTAGATTACACGCTGGATAGTCATGCAAGCGTCGTGAGCCTAGCCGTTATTTTTGTTCCTCTCTTTCTTTTTGGTTTGATTCATTTTTTTATTTGGAACGTTCACAGAATTTTCGAAAAACAATCCATTCAAGCACTTGCACTTTGTTCCATCGCTTGGGGTTTTTATGCACTCGCATTTCCTCCGCTTCCCTTGGGACCTGCGGCGGCTATTTTGTTGGTTCCCTGGTTTATTGTTTTGCTCAAATTTCCGATTCAATCTGTTTTATTTGGTTCGTTCTGGTCCGGAATGCTTTACAATGCGATCAATTACTACTGGATTTACAACGTGATGAAAGTAGGACCTGCCGGATTTATTCTGTTCGGTTTGTTCCTCCTGATTGCCTTCTTTAGTTTATACAATACCTTTGCGGCTTTTGTCTTTGTAAAGGCAAGAGACATCCGTATTAAAGGATTTCCTGTTTTTCTTTTGCTATTTCCTTTCTTTTATGCTGGACTGGAAATGACAAGGAGCGTGGGCGATTTTAGTTTCCCTTGGAGCCACTTGGGGTACGTTTTCGGGAACCACTTACAACTGTTACAAATGCTTTCCAATATCGGTATTTTTGGTTATACCATTTTGATTATTATCAGTAATATGTCTATGGCTATGGGATTTGTTTTCAAAAAAAAGATTCTCCTCGGAACCCCCGTTTTCATTCTTTTGATTCTTTTTATTCACGGGTCCATGGTGCTTTCTAGGCCAGAAGCAAAACCCTTTTACATTGCAAATGAGAATGAAGCCCCTACGTTGTCGTTGGTGCAGCCGAGTATTCATCAAACGAAGAAGTGGAGCCGCGATTATTATGATTCGGTCATTGCGCAAACATGGCAACTGATCACTGATAGCGTTTCCCTTGAGAACATAGATATGCTGATTCTCCCCGAAACGGCGATTCCCGATTTTCTAAAACGCCACCCTCAAGAAATGCGCAACATTCGAAAAATGGTTTCAAATACACACGCCTCCGTATTTGTAGGGGCACTTGATTATGATCGCGAAGGAATTCCTCCTCGAGAAGTCAATTTTTATAATAGCGGTTTTTTATTCGATGCCTTTAGTCGGAAGCCGAGGCGTTATAGCAAGGTCCATCTTGTCCCCTTCAGCGAAAGAATCCCTTTTGATGATGTGATTCCCATTTTAAATTATGTGGATTTTGGAGAGGGCGATTTTGTAGAAGGAAAAGAAATTCCTGTCTATGCTCCCTTTCAATGGACGCCTTTTATTTGTTATGAAGCGATTTACGGAAGCCAAATTCGAGAGGCGATACGTCAAGGATCCCGGATGATGGTGAACATTACGAACGACGGCTGGTTTGGCATTAGCACAGCCCCAGGGCAGCATTTGAATTTGATCCGTTACCGCGCTGTAGAAAACGGTTACCCCGTGGCAAGAAACGCTAACAGCGGCATTTCTGCCTTCATCGATCAATACGGAAATATGAGTAGCAACACCGAACTTTTTACAAAGCGTGTAATAACCAAGAGGGTTCCTCTGCGTACAAGAGATACTCTTTATACTCACATCGGAGATGCGGTCGAAAATAGTCTCTTACTGTTTTTCTTTGTGTACCTAGCAGGACTTGTAGTAGTGCTAAAAAAGAAGCGTGTGCGCCCAGTGACCTGATTTGATACGTTCTTGTGAAGTGGTTCCAAGAAGTAAACTCTTTACTTTATTTGCATACGTGGGCGTCACCAATTGATCTTCACGTCCAAAAAACATTTCTGTATTTTCTAAATGGATCGGTTCTTCAAGTACTGTTGCTTGGGCGAGATATTCCAAACCCTTCGCGAGGCTTGAAGGAGGCATCTTGAGTGCTTGTTCCATCCAGTCCTCTTGAATCGATTCATCGCAAGGTCCCATCATTTCCATATAACTTTGGAGAGCAGCCTTCGTATTCTTGACCATTGCTTTGGCCATTAAAACAGCTTGGCTCTTGGGCCAGCCCTCTTCGCCTTCACAAAAATTAATCATGGGGGCAAGAAACATCCATTTTTGCCCTTGAGGTCTAGCCTTCGTGGATAAGACCAGTGCCTGGGCGGCGAGATCACAGGCAACCACCACATCCGCCTTTGCCAAACCAGGAATAGAAGAATACAAGTCATCAGGATTTTCAATCACTTTCGTATAGGATACAAATGTATGCTTGGCATTGGAATTCACTTCCACTAGGTCCTCTTCCCAGAAGCCTAAGTTGGTAGCAAAACCTGATAACCATATCCACTGCATAGCCATAATACATTCTCCGTAACGACCCAGAACAAATACAAAACTCATAATTGAAAGGACAGCTAAAATTAATATTTTATCTATAGATGTCTATCCCTTAATCTCATTCTTTTTCGAATAAGACGAGTTTCCTCTCTTACAAAAAGTGTACAAGGCAAAAGGCCTCAATTACAGAAATATATTATTCGTAAAATAGGGCAAGCGAATTATTTTGAAACCGCTCTATTCTTCCAAGTTTAATAGTTCAGCTTGGAGTGTTTCATCTTGAGGGTAATATTGCTGAGCGATAGTTAAATAACGTTTCGAGCCTCGGTGATCGCCCCGTTGGAAAGCTTCAAAAGCAAGGTTGCGAAATCCAAATAAAGCTTCTGCATTCTTATTTTTTGCCGCTTGAATGTAGGCTAATTCAGCACGATCCCACCACTTCGCATCAAAAGCCAAATTTCCTAAAAAGATCGCGGCATCTGAAAATTTGGGATCAATCTCCAGAATTTGGGTGAGTACATCCATAGCAACGTAAATATTACCGC
>MNYL01000063.1 GCA_001873075.1 Fibrobacteres bacterium CG2_30_45_31
CCTTGTCGCCTTTGTTGGTTCCTATGGTGTGGTTGTAGGCTTTGGTATGGATATTGGAATTGATGCATGTGGAATCATAGCCTACATTTTCCATGATATCGAATTCACCGCTTGCAGGCCAGTCCCCGTACTCCCAGTCTGTGGGGAGCATCCAGATCGCAGGCCACATTCCTCTGCCCCGCGGCAATTTGGCTTTGACTTCCACCTTGCCGTAGAGCCAGTCTCCTTTACCTGCGGTGACCAAACGCGCTGAGGTGTAGGCGTTGCTTTGGTACGTTTCCTTGCGAGCCGTTATGGAAAGGACACCGTTTGCGACACTTGCATTTTCTGCCCGTGATGTCGTGTAATACTGTAGTTCACCATTACCCCAGCCACCACCTCCTTCATCATAGCTCCATTTTGAGGCATCAGGAAGTCCATTCCCATCAAATTCATCAGACCACACGAGCGTCCAGCTTTGGGCGAGCACTTGTGGGACTGTTGTTATTAAAGCGGCTGCCGCGAGGGCGAGTGGTAATGTTTTCATATTTTCCTCGGCGAAATGATGTGTGTGTCCCTGCTTATCAGGGTACCGATACGCGAACGGTCTGTTCGAGATGAATGCCACGGAGTTTCAGAATGTACGCGCCCGAAGGTAAGATTCCCATGGAGCCATAGTGATAGGTTCCATTTCCCGAGGGCTGATGGGCAGACCACACTAGGCGTCCCTGAGTATCAAAGAGCAAAGCCTCATGCGCATTCGGAGTTCCCAACTGGTATTCCATTTGTCGTAAGTTCATGATCACCGCACCGGTTTTGGAAACGTGTGGCGCCGCGATGGAAGTTTCTTTGGGGGCCGAGCGCCAAGCAGCACTGGAGGCGTAACCTGTCAACTTGCTGTAGACATATTGCCCCGATGCGGTCAAATTATTCCAAGTGGTCCAGCCTGAACCTGTAGTGGAAATTCCATTCACGAAAGCGCTCGCTCCTTCTACTTTGTCATGCACAGACCAGTTCGCCCAGCTTAATTTATTCTGATCCATAAATGTCATCCAGTCGTTGGAAGAAGCGGTGGCAACATTGCCATCCCCATTGGCATTCACAGTTCCCCACTCGGTGACAAATAAGGCTAGGTTCGAGTTCAGAGCCGTGCGCGCCTTGGCCATCAGATCGGATCCATGGCTTCCGGCATAGAAATGTAGAGTATAGGCGACATTAGTAGCACTAATCCGGTCCGAAACAACGGCATCCACGTCCTGTGACCAGTTGGGAGTTCCCACAATCACCAGATTATCCGAATATTTGCGGATTTCGGAAATAACCCCCACCGCATAATTTTTGACGGTTCCCCAGGAAATAGCCAAAGGCTCATTGTAGACTTCGAAAATCACATTATCATACTTTCCATATTTCTCGGCCATATATCCGAAAAACGCCTTCGCCTGTGCACTGTACTGATCGGCAACATGACAATGGAAGTCAATAATCACATAAATTTCATTGGCTATTGCCGCATCCACAACGGTGGAAACTAGGGCTTTCTGTTCTTCGGGATTGGTGTTATACCCTCCGTCTTGGTCAACGCCCATAGCAGCGCGAACCACTTCTACTTTCCAATCCTGCACAAGACTCTGTATTGCGCTTGCATTGTAGAATTTCTCTCCGCCCCACAGGCTCCAGAAAAGGCTCATGCCCCGAACCTGCACTGCGGATTTCGACCGGGCGCCAATGATCCGATTTCCACTGACTTTCAGTTCTCCATAATACGGAACAGGTCCATTGCCCGGGTTAGTCAATTCCCCGCCTGAACCATCGCAAGCTTTTGCGGTCTTTCCGATGGATGCCCATGCGATGCGCGCAGAAGCGTTGTTCCCGCCAAGATCCATGTAGAACCTAAGCCCGGAAACGGCTGCGTCACAATAGTGCAGGGTGACAGCCTGGCCGTTCGTTGTGGTGTGTTCCAGATAGCTGCCACTAAATTCAATTCTGTCGCTCATGTAATCCGTATAAGGATCCGCCGACATGCCAAGACCCACCGCGATATTTCCCGATGCCCGGGTGGCCCCCCACTCCATCGTATATTCATAACCCGGCTCCAGAGTGATGCCATCCTGATATAACTTCACATTCCATGGATCTGCACCCCCATCCGTGATGTTCATGTTGATGAAGGAACCCCACTCATCAGAACCCGCCACCGCCGTAAATCCGGTTCCCTGGGTACTCCAGCCCGAAAGACCAGACTTGAAATCGTTATTGACGAGCACTTGTTCTGCGAAGAGCGATGGGGCAAGGCACCCCAGAATTAACAGAGTTTTTGAAAGGATTTTTTTCATGATGAACTCCTATGGGTTATTGCATGTCGCGGTTGAAGTGACGACCTAACAAGTCAAATTGTTTGTGCGCCGAGGGCAGTTTCAGTCCCCATTTCCTGGGGACATTTTTGATCCCTGCGGATCCATATCCAATGTCGATGTAATTGAGGTTATACAAGGCTTCTTCAGTGGCTCCAAGGAAATCCAGGCGCAGCGTGTGAAGTCCCGCAGGCAATGTTAAAGTCCCAGTGGCATCGGACCAGACTTGCCATCCTCCGGTGACGGGGATATCCAACTGCAGTTTTTCAGTGCCATCCACGGAAATCCGGAGTGAGCCCGGAGTTGTTTCGGAGGCGTACCTCACAGAAATGGGGTAAGCCTTTGCTTCAGAAACGCGGATTGTATATTCTGCGTAATCGCCATTCTCGATATATCCGATGTTGCGGCTCCCATCGGAGTCTTCCGTTTTTTCCACCTGGATACCGGATTGGGTGACATAGGCTTCCGCTTCAAGCCGCCCAGGAAGTGCGATGGTATCCGGAGGGATTTCCTCATTTTCTGGAGTGACCCATGTTCCATCGGCCATTCCCCGCAAATAACTGCGAATAAAGAGACCTGCGGTGGTAAGATCCGTGGTATCCCAATTGCCCACAGAAGAAACACCCGGAAGCAACACTGCAGAGGGTTCATCCTTGTCATTCACAGACCAC
The DNA here is from genome assembly GCA_001873075.1 of Fibrobacteres bacterium CG2_30_45_31. GTDB lineage: Bacteria > Fibrobacterota > Fibrobacteria > Fibrobacterales > Fibrobacteraceae > UBA1313. The sequence continues at coordinate 3,005 of MNYL01000063.1, forward strand.
ATCGCAGAGCTGATCTGGTTTTCTTTTAACCAATCCATCCACGCCATGACCTGATCGATATCCACGGGATTGGTATAATCGCTTTTCAAATAGCCCGCATCCCAAACGCCCCACTCGGTCACAAACAGCGGAAGCCCCGCATCAATTGCCTTGTCCGCGATGTCGCGCAAATACTGTCCGTGAGTTCCGACGTAGAAATGCAAAGTGTAGGCAACGTTCGGGTCTTGAATGGTATTCCCGATCACATCATCAACGCGCTGAGACCAGGCACGGGTGCCGACCACAATGAGATTATCGGTGTCATACTTCCGGATTTCAGGAATGACTGCTTCAGCATAGGGCTTGATATGCTTGAGCCATAAAGCCGTGTCGAGGGGTTCGTTCCAGATTTCCCAGATCACATTGGGAAGATCCTTGTACTTGTTTGCCATTTCTCCGAAGAACGCTTTCGCTTCGTCGGTATGGAGATTGGCGGTGTGATCGTGCCAATCGATGATCACATAGATTCCGTTGCGGACAGCGGCACTCACAATGGTATCCACGCGGGCTTTTTCCGCATCAGGATCAACGAGGTACCCTGTATGGGTTCCATCTACGCCCATGGCCGCGCGAATCAGATTGATCTTCCAATCCTGAACAAGCCAGTCCACGTTCTTTCCGTTGTAGAAGGACGTAGACCATTGGCTCCAGAATAAGCTCATGCCACGCAAAGTCACAACATCGCCATTTTTGTCCACGATTTTTGATCCGCTGACTTGAAGGCGGCCGTGTTCTTCGACCGGGGTTGCGGAGAATAAAAGCGTAAACCCGAGCAGAAAAAGAAAAGCGCAACGTTGAATCATAAAAGCCTCAAAAGGGTGGTGTTTTCCTTAAAACTATTGCGCAGACAAACCATTAATTCACCGCCCGATAAACCCGAGGAAAACAAATTTTCCAGAGAACCGGCGATCCCCTCTATTTTTGCTCAATTCCTGCAAAAAACAAAAAGAACTACCACAGCAGCTCCTTTTATTTTGAGGAAAACCTTTTCTTTAAGAACGGTTTAAGGAGCCCTAAGGATCTACCCAATCCTGGAATTCTAATCCCTTGAGAATGATGTCATCAACCTGTATTTCGCCGTTGGTCTCAATTTGCCAGAACAGGTTTGTACCGAGGCGCAAATCATCACCCCACACTTGTGTGGAATCGGACTCGCAGATAAACTCATCCAACGGAATGTCATATTGTTGCCATGCGGACGAAAGGACCAGGGGGTGCGTCCAACGTAAGCTTTGCGAACCCAGGGAATCCTGAGTCTGCACATAAAGCACCCAATTCCCGGTTCCGCGCGCCTTGAACGAAACATGGGATGCCTTGCTGAGGTTGGTATTCACGGGTTGAGTGCTGAAATCCAATCCGAAGTTTGCCACCGTTTTTCCGGAATCCAGAAATTGAACATGAACTCCGGCGAAAATATTCCCTTCCGAAGAATCCAACAGATCACTTAAAGCATGCATTCCAAAATGATCCCAAGAGGCAACATCATCAACCGTTGCTGTTGCCCACCAATAACCGCCCACATGCATGGGATCCCAAATGCCCAGTAGTCTTCGGTTCTCGAAGTTGGTCAGCATCAAATTCTCTGGATCGGAGAACGTGACTGAAGCGGCATCGGTCAGGGTGTCAAACCGAACCGTTTCCGTCGTTTGCCCCATCTGGAGTCCCATCAACTCAATCCCTACGGGCATATAGTCCCCTTGCGGAACGGAGTCTAACACATACTCGCCGTTACTAGAAACCCCAGAAAAACGCCATGGGGTGCCGAACACTACCAGTTTCTGATTCTCCTCAGATTTTATTTTCAATGTAGCTAAACGATGCAAGGCAACGGGCAGAGGGTTCGCAGGGTCTGTGCCTGCGGAATCCCTTGGCTGCAAGGCCATGTGGATGCCTTGATCCTTATAGCGGGCCAAGAGAAACATTTTTGATTCCGTTACTTGGAGAAGAACGACCCCTAAACTATCGGTTTCAGCGGAATCGACGACAACACTCTCATGGGCCTCAATTCGTGAAGCCCAAGATTCACCCGCAACCAAGAACACTTTGGTTTTCCCCAGTGCCATTCCAGAAGAATCCGTGAGGCGCACGGCAATGTTTGCTTCAATTCCGTTGGGGATTTCAATACCGCCACCCCGACGACTCTGATCATCGATGAGGCTTCCACAGGCCCCAAGAATCAAGGCAACTGCGACAAGCCCAATTCCGTAAAAATGATTTTTCATGGGGCATCCACCGGGTTTGAGACAGGAAACAATGAAATATTCATCTGATAAACACAATCCGCTTGCTGATCCGCCTGCACCATGGCCAGAATTTCTTTGCGCAAAAGCTGAATACTTTGCTGAATTTTATGAAAGGTATCGCACCCCATACTCAGCGTCAATGTCGAAATATCGCGCTCTTCCACAGCGATTTCAATGAGAGCCTGCTGCGCCATCTCAATGGTCTGGGATTGAAAGTTTCGCGCGGCCACACTTCTCCAGCCTTCTCCAAAAGTAAGCAACGTATCCGTGGGTTCCCAGAATCCCTGAGGATTTTTCCGGATGAGATCAATGCCCTGTAGCACCTGCACCGCTTCTTTAGCTTCCACCGCCGTAATGGCAGGTCGCACTAGCTTTCCAAGGGCAGCCCAGTCCTCGTTAAAATCATGAAGCCGGAGAATTTCAAGCACAATGGGGTAGAACCACTTCTCGCAAATCCGGTATTGTGCAGGAACGAGCTTCTTATTGGAAATGCGCATCAGGGCCACCATACGGTCGAGATACATTTTCTTTTGCCGATAAGTTGGCTCTTGATTGTAATGGACAAGATTGACGAAGAATTCCCGCTCACGCTCTTCCAGGTAAAAACATTCGGCAAGACGCTCGATTTTGGCTTCGGGAACCGTTTTGGCTCCACTCAGAATCAGACTGACGTGACCCTTGCTCTTCAAATCCAGTTTTTGGGCTACATATTCGAGAGTAAAAAAAGGCTTCTGGGTTTTCAACCATTTTTGACGGACTTTCAGGAATTCCCGAAAGTCGAAATAGCCGAAAACCGAGGGCGGTGTCACTGAAAGTTGCATCTTTGAAATATAATATCAGGAAAACATAAAAGTCGATTTTGACTAAATATTTTGATTTTTGCCTTTTCTTTGCAAATTTAAGGAAAACTATTGATCGGAAATGACCCATTCTAAAAAGTCAATTTGAGGTTCAGCGAGCCAAAATGTCAAACGATGCAAAAAAAATACGGTTCCGTTCTGAAAATCTGACAAAGAATGGTGACGGTGGGCGGAAACGCGTTCTCCAGCCATAAAAAAAGAGGCGGTTGCCCGTCTCTTTTGTCTGTTTAACACAAAATATTTAGATCGTATCCATGCGGGGGACATCAGCGGCGTAGTCCACACCTTTGACATCAAAACCGTTGATCGCGAGAAAATCGTGACGATAACCTTCGAGATCTCCGAGTTTACCGAGGTTTTCTTCGGTAACGGAAGGCATCAATCGCGCCACTTCATTTTGCACTTCGAGGTCCATTTCCAGTTCATCAATGCGAATCAGACGTTTTTCATCGACAGGAACCGGACCATCAGTGTACAGGCGTTCGGCAAAAAGGCGATCCATTTGCTCAATACAGCCTTCATGGGTTCCCTTTGCCTTCATGATTTTGAAAAGTAAAGAGAGGTACAAAGGGATCACTGGGATAACGCCGCTGGAACGTGTCACGAGGCCCTTGTTGATAGAGACAAACGCTTCCCCGCCGACTTTCTGTTGAAGCAAAACGTTGAGTTTATTCGATGTTTGTTCCAAATGTTTTTTGGCGCCACCGATGGTGCCATCGCGGTAAATGGCGTGAGAAAGATTCGGACCGATGTAAGAATAGGCGACCGTTTTGCAGCCTTTGGAGAGAACACCCGCGTCACTCAATTGAGAAATCCAGAGTTCCCAGTCTTCACCACCCATCACTTTGACAGTTTGGCGAGCTTCTTCTGCGTTCGCGCCTTCAGCAGTGATGGTGCAGAGTTTACCAGAAGCGATGTCAAAGCTGTTGCCGACATAGGATTCGCCAAGGGGCTTGAGAACGGAGCGGTAGAGTTCGCCGGTCACAGGATCGGTACGAACAGGGCTTGCGAGGCTATAAATTATAAGATCAAAAGAGCCGCCCATTTCTTTAATCGCATCAATGACTTTTTCGCGCATGGCATTGGAAAAGGCATCGCCATTAAGCGTAATTGTTTTGAGGCCTGCTGCTGTGGCCGCGCGGTCAAAAGCCATATTGTTATACCAGCCAGGGGTTCCGCTCTTCACTTCGGTTCCTTCTTTTTCAAAAGAAACGCCGATCGTGTTGGCGCCGAATTCAAAAGCGGCGGTAATGCGGCTTGCAAGGCCATAACCTGTGGAGCAACCGAGAACAAGAACCGTTTTTGGTTTTTCTGCGGGAGTGCTACGTTTTTGAGCCTGGGCGCGAACATAATTGATCTGGTTTTCCACTTCTTTGCCACAGCCCACGGGATGGGCGTTAAGGCAAATGTTACTACGGATAAGCGGTTTAATAATCATATTCAGTGATTCCTTTATTCTATGCTTTGAATTTTTTCATAATGATTGTGCCGTTGTGTCCCCCGAAACCAAGAGACGCAGAGGCAAAACAGTCAATATCCCCGTGAACTCCCACATTGGGCACATAATCCAAGTCGCAACCCTGTTCTATGTCAGGA
>MNYL01000271.1 GCA_001873075.1 Fibrobacteres bacterium CG2_30_45_31
TTCAATCGCAGTAATCAACGCCTTTAAAAGCGTAATTGAAGCCTTGTCCGAAATACTTTTCAGCGAAAGGCATTTTCTTGTCCCGTGGTCAATGATTCCGAGAATTGTCGCCTGTGAGCTTTTCCCTTTTTCCGTACCCTTGCCGTTTTCTATCTGCACTCCCGTCATGTCCATGCCCCAGACGATGTTTTTACCCATTGGCTTTGGAATGCGATACTTCCACTTTTTCCTCAGCTTTTCCACCTCGTAAATATTGTCCCGGAGCACCACGTACACAAAAGTCTTTCCGACACTCACCCCCGTTTTCGGAGCAAAATTTCTGTTGAATATATCCGCTACCTGTCTCACTCCCGCGAGGGGAACGTGTGCCTTAATGCGGATCAGTTCGCGTCTTCCCCCGCGCGGTTTAGGCTGACGATGTCCCCGATAAGTTTTGGCTTTTAGAGGTCTCTTGAAAATGAATGCATTTTTGCGTCTGAAGATGGAAATGGAGAAAAAAACTGAACCAATTATGAATAAAACGCCAAGTAAAATGGCGGTGTCCGCAAGGGATTCTGTGGAAGGCATCTCCGACTCCTGAAAAGAAAGTCAAAGATATGTTTTCTTCTTGGTATTAGAGATCAGTATTGCATTTTATCCAGCACAAACAACCGAAACCATTCTGGAATTTTGTCGGTTTCAAAATGTAATTGATCTGAACTTTTTTCGACGAACATCTGGTATGTGTGAGTCTCTGAATATTCTGAATTATCAAAAAGGAAAGCTCTGTCCGTGAGACGTAGTGCTTCGTAAAGATTTTCCATTGTTTTGTAGTAACGATCACGAATTTTATCTGGAGGAACATCATGTTCGCCCAACTGTACCCTGTTGAGTACCCTTTCCTGATTTATCTGGTAATCCTGGGTTGCGATGAAGTAGAAATATGTCTTGTATCCTGCTGCTTTCGCCTGTCGGATAAAATCGACTTTTGAGGGATGCGAAAAAACAGATTCAAACGAAAATGATGATTCGGAAAGGAGCATTTCTTGCCTTATGAATTCGGCGATGGCTGCTGACAGGTAAGTAATATTGTTTGCTTCTTTGCTACGAATATTTTTCCCTGTCACCAGAACTTCTTCCGCGAGGTTCAGCTTAGTATTTTTTTGAAATGAGGATTTTGAGAGGTATTCTTTGAGCCGGTTTTCATCAAACTGAATCGGATAGCTTTCGAGATTTAAACCTATGGGAAGTTCTTTCGTTATTTCATCTGGATTGACATGAAAATAAGTTTTGAAATAATTCTTGCCGATAAGGTAGTTATAAAGTGTGGATTTGCCGGAACCGTTCGGACCAGCGAATATCCGAAGTCGCTTGACTTTCGGATCGCTCATTTCAGTTTGATACTCCGTGCCGGGATGCGGACATTGGGTTTTACTGTGCCTAGGATCTCCTGTCTTCCGTCTGCGTATTCCTTGATGATTCTTCCCTTGGCCGTGTAGGTGATAGGGAGTCCATGGCGTTTTGCTTCAGCGACAGCAAGATGGCCTGCAGCAGAAAATATGCTCTGACGAGCATCTATTTCTACTTTATCTGTGATAATTCTGTCTTCGTTGTATAGCATAAGATTTCCTGCATCCTAATATATGAAAATTTTGAATCTGAAAGATCTATCCAGTTGGGATTTGGCTGGAGAACATGTTTTTTGGAGAAAAAGAGAGGCGTGGTGCCCCGTCCGCTGTTCAGAATGAAAAAAGTTGATTAACGACATCTGAAAAGTTGTCATAAACAGCGCAAAATCACCAAATCATCAACAACACATGCAGGAGATACATTTTCAGATGAGCAGGATTACTTTCACATATCTTTTGCAGAGGCTGGATGATGGAACCTTGTCTTTTGTGCTTTGCGTGAGGCATGCGGAGGGTGGCGCGTTAGCGCCAGTGCGTAGCACCGACCGGAGGGTAGCCCATAGCTCGCCGACCCGGCGGAATGATTTTATGATATGTGACTCATCCGGGGCACGCGCTAATTATGTGCGTGATAATAGTAGACCTTAAACGTTTTGAAAAAACGCTAGAGCCTCATTTGTCTTTATGAACTCGTTGTATGCAAAAATTTGCGACGCAATCAGAACATTTGTACAAACTAAAGCAAACGAGAAGACCGAGTCCAAGGGCAAGTACTTGATCTCTGAAGAGCATCCAAAAAACGGGAATCATGATAATCGAAAAAATTAGGATTCCTATTTGCCATAGATTTTTAATTGCTTTTTTTTCGAAAATGGCGAAGGGTTCTTTGAAGTCATTATCTTTCGCGTTAAAAAAAATATCATCTGAACTATCTGAACAAAAAGGACTATTCTTCACAATGGCGCTCCTTCCAAAATGTGAATGGTTTCTTTTCTCTCTGCTCAAGTTATCTAAATAAAGTGTTAATGCAAGCACCCAAAAGGATTATGGAAAGCCTTCAAAATGAGTTTTTTTAGACTGAATGTATGTTTAATCACATTTATCGGTCCTTATCATCCTTCTCGGACTTTTTCCCGATGGAACCTTTTTTGGGCGTAGAGTACGGATATTGCTCCTTCTTTGTTTCGAAGGTTTGGGACCGTTCTTTACTTCTTTCCCGCGAATTGAGTTGAACGTTCAAATCTCTACCAATTTGGGAGCGCCGTTCTTTTTCTTGCGGATTATTGTTATTCTCATTGGTTCGGAAATTTTCTCGTTTCCACGTTTCGCTCTGATTTTTTTTGTCTTTCTCATATTTTTCTCTTGGTGAGAGATCTAATTGTATCCTGGATTTTTTGTTTTCCTGAGGTTCCCATGTGCCATTGTTTTGATGTTTATATACCGAGTTAGAACGGTCTAAGAATAAATCATTAGAACGATTAGAAGGTTGTATTTGTTTTTTTGTGAAAAAACGATCTTGTTTTTGTTGGCCTGTTCGCGGATCAAATTTTCGGTTCCCACTTTGGGTAACCCCTTTGTTGCCCCTTGAGTATAGGTTATTGGTTATGACTTTGTCTGTTTTTGAACCCGCTATGAGGAGGTCAGGTCTTGGAATGCGTGGTTTCTGTTTCTGATATCCACGATGAGGACCTGATGTTTCTGGGCGGTACTGAGTGTGTCGATAACCTCTCGGTCCCCATGCACCCCGATGATTGTGGTGATATCTTCTGTCTTGATCTATCCAGTCATAACCATCATAATAAGAGCCAAATGAGAAACCCCATCCGTAGTAAGAGTTGTAATGAACGCCATACCCGTAAGTGATAGGACGTGCATAATAATAGTGTCCATACCAAGGATAATAAGAGTAGCCGGTGCCATAATAAACGCAGCCTCTATAGACGTAACTATACTCATAACCTGGGAAATATCCTACGCGTACGGTTTGTGGTGTATAATCAAAAATGACTACGTATTTGACGTTATAGATGGGGTATTCGGGGGGAATTGTCATGACCTCTGAGGGCACTGAGGTCGCTACCATCCAAGGGCCTTTGGCTTGATTACTTTTGAACCACACTCCGTTATCGCAACAGTAATAGACACCATCAATCCAAAGAACGGCTTTTTCGGTATTGATGGCGTAAAGCATTTTGGTGCCTTTAATTCTTCTAAAGGAGGGATCTCCATCATAGACTACATCTACTGTGGCGGAGGTACGGTCAATGGTTGCCGTTTGGGGAATTTTTGTTTCTAAAACGGCTTCTTTGGATTCTTGAGTGCCAGCAACGCTTGCGCGGACATCGCTTACAGGAGATTTTTCTGGAATTTTGGAGAAGTCCGTAGGTAAGCTATCAGGGGAGACAAAACGCCATCTATTCGAAGATAAATTTTTGGATTTGTACCAGCGCCCAGAAATGAGGGTGTAATACTCTTGCGTATTGATGTCCATCAAAATATCGTCGTCAGTATTGGTCATGTATAAGAGGGATGTGTTCTCTACCGATGCGTACTGTGGTGTTCCGTTGGATACCAGTAATTCGGTGGGGTGTGTTCGGACGAAGATTTGAGTGGGGCGCGTTTCGCTGGAACCTTCGGTGGTGATTGTTTTGCTGTCAGAGGAGCTTTCTAATGCTAATAATTTCTGAGGAACGTTTTTGACGATTTCCCAGCCGACGTAAAATCCAGAAGAACTATACCAAGTTTCTCCTCCTTTTAAGTAGAAAAGATTTGCTTGAGTATCTCTCAGGATAAAGAAGGGCGAATTGATCACATATTCTAAATCGGTATTGTCAATTTTCTGGTAAATGGGTTCCCCGTTCACAAGTATGAGCGCTGTTGGAGCTGTTGTGAAAATGATTTCTGGAGGGTCATTTTTTAACTTCTCAGAATTTTTACCCCCTTGTTCTCCCAGTTTCAGGGACGTTAATATGTCATCTAAGGATAATGTGAGTTCCCATTGGGGAAGTTCTTTTACAATGTAGGTGTTGATTTTTTGTACTTCGGCTTCTTCTACATTGGGAAATTTATTGGCGAGTACTTGGATGTCAAGTAAGGTTACGGTGCGTTCATCACGATCCGTGGAGATGAGACTTTTATACCAAATCGCTCCGAATAGTTGTGTCGTATCGTTTTTCATTTCGAAGATTACGGCAGACCGGCACTCGATAGTATCGTTAGATAGGGATTCAATTTCCGGTTGGAACAGGGTGATTTTCCCGCTCTCGGAGGTCACTTCTCGGGGCCAACTGCTGAGGCTTTCTCCCTTGAGCAAAAATAAAGAA
>MNYL01000183.1 GCA_001873075.1 Fibrobacteres bacterium CG2_30_45_31
ATGCGCTTGTAGCCGGTGGTGATGGTGCCGAATTGATAGTAGGCGGAATCGCCTTTGACGCTCATGGAAAATGGCATGTCGAGAGAATTTTTCCCCGTTAAGGTATCGTTTTCAATACTCGCTTGCAAGTCGCCATTAATATTGCGGATGGTGAATTGATTTTCTGCCGTTTTGAGGACTTCAAAAATGAGATTGTCTTCGCCTTGCCAGTAGCCGATATAATTGGCTTTGTCTTTGGATCCACAGGCAACTAAAACAAGGGCGATGAGGGTAAAGGCGAGAAGCAAAAAACGTTTTTTCATAGGATTCTCCATTGCTGGTTGAATGATTTCGTTAAATTACGGTGATTAAAATAGTATTTTGATTGGTAGTTATGCGTTATCTTTCCCTACTTCCGGTCCTTATGGCCGTTGTGTTATTCGCAATTGTTATTAATCTGCGGATAGGGAACGCTTTTCCCGTGCGGGGGCAAAAACCAATGCAACAAATAATGACGGTGCCTCAAGAAAACGATGTTGTTGAGGGGCCGCATTGGACTGAAAATGACGTTCATAAACTGTTGCTGATGAGAACGAAACAAAAACAAGGCGTTTATCTCTCTCGTTTAGAGCCGGCTTTGGATTCTGCTGGTTTGGAAGTGGTGGCGGTTTATCACCAAGTTTTGGGTGATGATTATATTCCTGTGATTACGAGCGGTAATGACTATGCGTGGCATGCGAGGAATTCTAAACACTATCAGAATAAAGCGATTGATTTTCGCCTGATAGGGCTATCTAAAGCACAAAAAGTACAGATTGTGGCGGCATTGCAAAAAAGATTACCTTCTTACTATGGCATCATTTGGGAGATGCCAGGTGCTTCAGGCGAACATCTTCATGTGGAGATGAACGAATAGTTCTGAGATACAATAGTTGTGATGTGTGACCAACGCTTTGCTGCGTTTTTGCGTGAGGCATGCGGATGGGCCGAAGGCGTGCGGCTTGGCCGCACCGACTGGAAGGTAGCCAGTAGCTCGCCGACCCCTCGGGGGCACGCTATTATTGGGCGTTTTTACAGCAGCGGAAACCGACGAAGTTGTATTGATTCTGGGGATAGAAGCTGAATTTGCTTTCGCTGCAGGAGCTGGCGTTGTTGGTGTCCCAGGCACCACCGGCGACGAGATAGAGCGTGTTGCGTTCTTTGCTGGGTGTGGATGTCCATTCCCACAGGTTGCCGTTCATGTCATACATGCCATACCAACTGCGGCATTGTTCTTTGCGGCCTGCACGTTTGGCGGCTTTGGTGTTGGTGTTGCATTTAGTTTGGTTGTAACTGTTGCCATAAGAGTATTTGAGGTTATCCTTGCCATGACAGGCGGCTTGCCATTCGTCAATGGCGCAGAGGCGTTTCCCGGCCTGTTCGCAGAGGCGAGTCGCTTGCTCGTGAGAGACCATGTCTTTGGTGATTGCGTTTGCTTCGTTGGGATATTCGTAGGCGTCGACGCAGACGGTTTTGCCATGTACAGGGATGGGGTACGCGTTTTTGCCACACACATTATCGCTTGCCATGTCATAGTGGCTGGTTTGCCATGGGCTGAAGTTCCCCGCAGAATCTTGGGCACGGAAGAAAACGTCCCCTGTTTTGTTGTAGTCTACGCCCTGAGAGGCTTCGATTGCGTGGGCGGTGTCGTTTACAGAGAAATAGGTGTTGCACTTTATTTCATCACACTGGACTTTGAGTTTGATGGGTTCATAGTAGCGCCCTGGAGGGGGCACGATGCTAGCTTCTGGAGGGATGCTGTCACTGGGGCCTTTGGGAATGACTAGGGTGTCTTTTTTCGATGCGGCGCTATCTTGTGTGTTTGTTTGAACTTTTTGTTTTTGTGAGTCTTTGGGGTTGAGTGCTGAAAGGCTGTCTGCGATACGGGTGCTATCGGCGCGGCGGGCGCTGTCTGTTTTCAGGCTGTCTTTGAGGCGGAGCATTTCCAGTTGTTGCAAGCTGTCTTCGAGAGATCGCAAATGGGCTAAGCTATCCTGGGTTGCATTTTGTTTCTGGAGCGCGTTTTCTTTGATATCACTGAGGTGGCATTGCACTATGAAAAGCGTGATCAGCAACAGAAACATGAGAACCAGTATCACTATGCTTTTGCGATTTCTGGTTGTCTTTTCTTGAGGTTCAGAATTTTTTGATGTATCGGACATGGGACAGTTCCTCACGTATTGGATTTGCGTTCGGTATCTTCAAAGAGGTCGTGCCAATGACGTTTGATTTCTTCTTCCAATTCTCTCGCACTGAGTTTCCGACGCAAGGTGCTTCGATAAGCGATGGAGATATAGCCTGTTTCTTCGGAGACGACGATGACCATGGCATCACATTCGGCGGCGAGTGCTTTGGCTGCTCGGTGGCGCATGCCGAGACCGGAATCTTGTTCTGATGCCAGTGTGGGTAATGGGAGAATGCAACCGGCGGCGACAATGCTCTTGCTGTTTAAGATGACGGCTCCATCGTGCAATGCGGAGTTTGGGAAAAATAGAGCGCGTAAAAGACGGGTGCTGATTTTGGCGTTCAGAATTTCACCGGTATCTGCGTAATTGCGAAGGCCTACACGCTTTTCGAGAACAATTAACGCGCCAAATTGATTTTTAGAAAGATCCATGATCGCTGCCGTAATGGCTTCGGTCACGCTATCCAAGCCGCTTTGATGGAAAAAGAGAGATCGGAAATTAGTTTGGGATGCACTTTGGCCTATACGGGTTAAGGCACCGCGGATTTCTGGCTGAAATAAAATCACGATGGCGAAAATACCAAGGGTGGCGACATTGCTTAAGAGCCAAACCAGAGTGTGGAGATCCCACCACTGAGCGAGAATCCAAGCCACTAAAAGAAGAGCACCGCCAAAGAACATTTGCACAGCGCGCGTTCCACGAAACAAGAGAAACACGTAGTACAAAATAACAGAGATCAAAAAGACATCAAGGACATCCGCCATGCGAACGTCAATAACGCCAAATAACTTAAACGCATTCATCGGTACGGAATGCCTCCAAAAGGGTTAGCGATTCTTGAGCTTCGCGCACATCGTGTACGCGGATTACGGTTGCTCCGCCGAGAGCGGCAAAAATTCCAGAGACTACGGTGGGTATGAGCCTATCGCTTTGCTCCAAGCCTTTCACTTTACCAATATACCCTTTTCTCGACATTCCCAGCAATAGGGGATAGCCATCGGGGAGGTACTCTTCGGTGGCTGCGATGAGATCTAAGTTGTTTTGGAGTGTTTTTCCAAAGCCAATGCCAGGATCGAGGCAGATTGATGAAGGGTGGACGCCCATGTCTACAAGCTGTTGAACAGGCTTTAACAAGTCTTTTCGGACATCGGCCACAACATCTTGATAGGGCTCGAAGTCTTGCTGCATGGTTCCAAAATTACCTCGCATGTGATTCAGTACGGAGCTTGCCCCTGTTTCGTAGATCACATTTGCCATTTTAGAGTCGAAGCGGAGAGCACTAATATCATTGACGATATGAGCGCCTGCTTTCATGGTTTGCTTTGCGACTTGACTTTTGACGGTATCGATAGAGATGAAAAAGGATTTTTGTGAGGTGAGTGCAAAAAGTTTCTGCACGAGAGGGAGAACTCTTGCGAGCTCTTCTGCTTCGGGCACAGGGGTGCTCCCTGGACGTGAACTTTCTCCACCGATATCGAGAATGGTAGCTCCTTGATCCAGGAGCATTAATGCGTGTTCAAGGGCAAGGTCGGTGGTGTTGTGCCTGCCACCATCAAAAAAACTATCGGGGGTGACGTTGACTATTCCCATGATCGCAGGAGTGGGGTTCCCTGTGATGGTTCTTCCACCAACACTCCAAGGACGCGCTCTTGCATTTTTGAGAATAGCCTTAAAGGTCATCAATTATTTGTCCGTTTGCGATTCTTCCACGGGAACTTTATTGGGGACAACTTCCTCTGGAGTATTTTCTACAGGCCTACCTGGATCAGGAGGGGGCGCTTCTTCACGGGCGGTTTGTGCGGCGTGTTCCAGTTGAGATTGATATTGACGGCTCTTTTTGGTGCTTTCCAGTTTTTCACCTTCCATGACGCGGTCGATTTCTTCACGATCAAGGACTTCGTTTTCAATGAGCGCTTCGCCAAGAGCGTTTAATTTGTCGCGGTTGTCGATCAGCAAGTCCTTGGCTTTTTGGGAGAGGTTTCGCACGAGATTGTTGATTGAATCATCAATGGTCTCTGCCATCTTTTCGGACATTTCTTTCGGTTTGTTAATTTCGCGACCGAGGAAAATTTCTCCATCGGCTCTGCTGTAACAGAGAGGCCCGATTTTTTCGTCGAAGCCCCATTCTGTGACCATTTTGCGGGCAAGTTCTGTGGCGCGCGCAATGTCATTGGAAGCTCCCGTACTTTGATGATTGAATACAATCATTTCGGCGAGGCGTCCAGACATGAGGATCATGATATTTTCCTCTGC
>MNYL01000160.1 GCA_001873075.1 Fibrobacteres bacterium CG2_30_45_31
TTCGCGCCGCCTCTACGAAACATCGTAGAGAGAATGTCTAAGGCTGCTTGATCTTCGAGTTTATCGGGGACAGTACTTTCCCTGAAGAAGACGGTAAAGTGAACCAGAGGCAACGTGCGGTCTTCAATCACATAGCCTGTAATGCTATCCGAAATGACCACGCGAGATTCTTTCGGCTGGGGTGCCACATACTGGAATTCAGGGAAATGAAGATCTCGGTAACTCGTGGGAATCACCGCTTTTTGTTCAGTAGGAGCGATCGTTTGCGGAGTAGAAACTGCGGCTGGGGCGCTCCTATTGGTGGGCTTCACAGAAGCTTCAGGAGTCGTAGAGGAACAAGCGGTGAATGCAAAAAAACAAAAAAGCAAAAGAGATTGATTCAGCGTCATGTTATTTCTCCTCGCCTTTTAAGAGCAGCCCAAGCGTTGCCTTTTTGTGAACAAAAGTCTGTTTAGAAGCTTCTTGTACCATCGGGGGTGTTACGGAATCAAGATGGTCTGCCCAGTTTAAGAAAATGTGGTAATCTCCGAACATTTCGTACCAGGCAAGGTTTGTCGCCACGTTTTCCATGTCGATCAAACTCCGAACCGTAGAAGCATAAGAACTGTTTTTCACCTTTTGGAAATCACGAGGACTCACGGGTTCCTTTTGAAGCTTTTCCAATTCTTCCCAAAGGATTTTTTCAACACGGGCGGGATCTGCATTAGGTTGTAAGTTCACACGAATTGAAAATTCAGAAACGTATTTATTAGGGCTATTGCTTGCGCCGACAGAGACCGCTAATTTTTCTTCTTCGACCAGGCGTTTATAGAGTCGGCCGGAGCGGCCATTGAGAACCCCTTCAACAATATCCAAGGCATACAAAGATTCATCACCTACGGCAGGTGTTTTAAATACGAGATTTAACATGTTAGGAGCATCGGGGCGCCAAATTTCCAAGCGCTTTTCCCCTGCTTGTTCTGGGTCACGAATCGTAATGGGTGGGAACGCTTCCCCTGCGGGGATGGATTCAAAGTACTCTTTGATGAGCTTCATGGTTGCAGTAGTATCAAGGTCCCCCGCGAGTACCAAAATGGCGTTGCGCGGCTTGTAATATTTGTGATAATGATTTTCTGTTTGTTCGCGTGTCAGATTTTCAATATCCGAAGCCCATCCGATCGTGGGCACGCGGTAAGGGAAGGCTTCATAAATCATGGAATTCAAAGTTTCATAATAGCGACCGGCGGGCCTGTCATCGTAGCGCATTCGACGTTCTTCGCGGATCACATCGCGTTCAGAATAGAACTCGCGAAGCACCGCATTTTGCATGCGATCCGATTCGAGCCAAAGAAAAAGTTCCACGCGATTTTTAGGGAGAGTCACAATGTAAGCGGTCATTAAATCGGTGGTAAAGGCATTCAACCCAGTGCCGCCCGCTTCTTGGTACGCAGCCCACAATTCGTCTTTCACAAAAATCTGACGATGCACATTCAAAATGGAATCATGAATAGCAGTCAGGCGTTTCACCTCTGCTGTATCTCCTGTAAGTTTCAGCGGGCGGATTAAAGCTTGCAAAGAATCTTCCTCATGCATAAACTGGGCATCTTTAACGCTATCTAGAATGCCCACTTTTTTGGTGCCCTTGAAAAGTTCATGTTCTAACATGTGGGCAAGCCCCGATTCGCCAGGAACTTCATGCACGGAGCCTGTGACATAGAAAAGGCGGCAACTGACTGTGGGCGCTTGCTTATTGGGATGGAGTAAAACGGTTAAGCCATTCTTCAAAACTTCTTTATGCACCGGTAAGTTTATGGCAAAAAGAGCGACAGGAAAAATTGAGAAAATAAAAATAAGCAAGCGGTACATAGACATCCTTAAACAAATAGAGCGTTGTTCAATTTTGCCCTGAATTCCCAAGTGAGTGCGTGTTTCGCGCCAAGAACATTAAAAAGGGTAAGCATCGCTTTAGACGCTCTGGAATTATTCCAATCGGGGAATTCACGAACCAAGGATAAAAAGGCTTGGAGAGCCTCACGATATTCCTCTTTGCTAGCAAAAACGCAAGCCTCATGGAATCGGATGGCTTCTTCTCCTTGAATGTCGGACTTTGCCGCTTCCAGATGGAATTCCATCAACTCTAAAAGGGACTTTGCTTTAAGATAGCCCTCATCCCCTTCTTGAAAAGAAGTCAGAATGGTTTTGGCTTGTTCTGAATTTCCAAGACCCAGTTCTGTTTGGGCGAGAAGCAAAAGAAGATGCTTGTCCGATGGGTTTTTGCTAAGACCTGCGTCCAATGCAGGTTTGGCTTCTTCGAAACGCTTTTCGAGAATTGCGTCTTCAATCGCCTGAAGTGCTCGAGCTTCATCGGTCATGAAAAATTTGCCAAGGCGTTCTTTTAACTTGTCTTCAGGGAGAACTCCTTGAATAACATCTGCCATTTCGCCTTGGGACAAGACCCGCACGTCGGGGAGGGATCGAATTTGGAAAGAACGAATAAAGGCTTCGTTTTCAGGCTGATCCAGGTTGACTTTTCCGAGAGTAAAGTCTAATTCCTTGGAAAGTTTTTCGAGAATCGCCTCGTAAGGAGCGCATTCCGGGACTTGGGTAGAAAAGAACGAAACCACCACGGCGCGTTCGGCAGAAGCCTTCATCACCGTAGTTTCAAAGTTGTCTAAAGTTATATCAAGAATTTGAGCCATAATAAGAAAGTTAGAATTTTACCCTTTATGGAAGTGGTCTTCAATGGGGAATAGATTGTATTTATTATCTTCTGTATATGCCAATCTGTTGCCCCTTTTGTAAATCCACTGTTGTCAAGGTAGATCTTAGCGCATTCGATCTCCGTATTTGTCCCCATTGTCTTGCCGCTTTTTTCCCTAGCGATAAAACCATGGCGTTTCGTCGCGAAGTGTTTGATAAAACGCGCGAAATATGGTTATCCATCTTGGAGGCACGCAAAGCCGATTGGGTGGAATACACAGAGGGCGCATGTTGTATTGATCATAATGAACTTTTGATAGAGGGTAAACTTCCAGATTACGGAATCCCCGCCCATATAACCACCTGCTGTGGAATGTTTCATCTCCCGGCTTCTGTCCTTGCTCAAATTTTGCGTCGTACCGTTTTATCTCCCACCGATGGGATGATGATTTCTCGTAGTGCAAAAAAGCACAACGCTATCGTGGTTTTCTTTGATAGTTTGCTGAATTTGGTCATGGGTCAAAAGGGTCCTTCTGAAGACTCCATAGATCTTATTCAATACAACGTAAAATTTAAGGATATTTTAGGTCCCAGACCATGAAACATCGCGCTATCATTTTAGGTGTCATAACGGCACTTGCTATTGTTGTTTATATCCTTTCTCCGGAGCGTCATTTTTTTCGTTCACTATTTCCCCTCACTGATGGCCAAATCGTCTCGGTTTATGATGATCGCTCGGATGGAGGCTTGTCTGATGCCCGGATGGGAATGGTGGATTCTGTGCTGGATTTTGAATGTGAACTTAAGGGGGATTCCTCAAAAGACGCTTGGTGTGGGCTCATTTGGAATTTAGACCCGGAACAGAAAGGCAATTATGCGAATTGGACTCTGGTCGATTCTGTCATCGTTGAACTTTCCGGGAAAAATATAGATGAGATTGTCATCAAAATCTGGACTTATGATCCTGATGTTACAGACTCCCAAAAGAAACTCACCTTTCGTCAGTTAATTAAAGAAGTCCCTGTCACAAAGGAAATGCAACGCATAGCGATTCCGATGGAACAATTTTATGTGCCTGATTACTGGTTTGAACAGACGGGTGCTGACAAAAAATTGACCCAAAGGCATCAAGAGGCTGTCGCTCGCGTAGAAATTATACCGGGTTGGAAAATGTCTCGCAATGCCCAATTCTCCTTAAAGATTCGTAAAATTGAAGTTCTTGGGGTGAGTAATTTTGCGCTGGGAATTTTGCTCGGGGTATTTCTTTTCATTGCAATTTTAGCAACCGGTGGTAAAAAGAAAAAATGAAACAAATGCGGCTACGGCTCACTGTTTCCTATGTTATGAGCATTATGGCTCTCGGGCTTGTTTGGTTTGTTTTTCATAAAACATCCATGAATCTCTACCCTTCACCTTCCGATAAGCTTTCTAGGGCGGTTGCTTACACTGATGCTATGGAGAGTGGCTTTTCGGAAGCTAGTTTGAAACAGAGTGCCGATTTTTTAACTCTGGATTTTAATCTTCATTCGGGTTCGGCCCATCCCTACGCAGGGATCGCTTTTCCTTTGGTTGATGATTTTCAAAAGATTGCGAATAAATTTTACGATCTTTCTATGTATGATTCAGTCAGTGTCGTGTTGCGGACCGCTCGCAATTCGCATGCGACGGTTTCTATTCTGACCAGTGATCCTATGATTACGCGCCCGGAGGTTTCGCAATCTAGTCGCATTCTGGAAACAGAAATTCCGGCCTCTCGCTCTTTTGAAGAGGTTCGGCTCCCTCTTTCCGCATTTGTCACTCCAGAATGGTGGTATGACCGCGTTGGAATCAAAACGCCCGATAATTTTCAGTATCTAAACCGCGCCCTTCAAGTGCGGGTTAGCAATGGCAGAGGGGGACTTTTAGGCTTCCCGGACCAAATCGAGATAAAAAGCCTCCGTTTCTATGGCGAACGTGATTTTTTGAAATGGGGTGTCTTGGGAATATTTATTTTGTGTACAAGTTTGTATGTCGCGGGTTTAAGGAGGCTACATGGATAAGCATTGGATGGGAGATAAGGGTTTTCGTTACGTTTTGTTAATCGTTTCCTTGTCACTATGTGTTTTTCTCTTGTACTATTTGCGAGGCATTCTCGCGCCGTTTTGTGCCGCATTTCTTTTGGCCTATATCTTGGATCCTTTGGTCACGGGCCTGGAGACGAAACTTCGTCACAGAACGGGACAATGGGGGCTTCATAAGCTCTCTGGCCGTTTTTGCCGCATCGTCGCTACCGTTGTAGTGCTTCTTGGTTTGTGTGCTCTTATGATTGCCGCAATCGCCTTGTTTGTTCCCCAAGTGGTAAAGGAGATTTATCATTTTGGAGAGTTAATCTCGAAGTTTGTTTCGGATTCCAGTTGGACGCAACGCATGCGTGTTTATATTCCCTCGAACATCATGGACCAGATCATGGGATTCCTTTCGCAAGAAAGAATTCTCAGTACGCTTCAGAATGTTGATTTTTGGAAAGGTCTGAACTCGGCGATGTCGAGTGTACTTCCCGGAGCTTTGGGGGTACTTTCGGGCACCGCATCCGTGATTTTTTGGATTGTAAGTTTGGTTTTTGTCATCATGTATATGATTTTTCTTATGATAGACATGCCAAAGATTGCACTGAAAGTGCGCTCCCTATTTCCTAAA
>MNYL01000195.1 GCA_001873075.1 Fibrobacteres bacterium CG2_30_45_31
TTTGCCTAAAAGCTTCGCATTGGCTGTTTCAATGAGGTCTAGTTGCTCTTTTGCAGTTCGGCGACGATAATTATCGAATTCTGCCATTAAACGCAATGTCTTATCTTTTGCTTCAGATAAATCTTTTTTTAGTTGCTCTATTTCAAGAGTGCTTGCGTCTTTTGTGGGCGCAGGGGATTCTTGCGTCGATGCTTGTGGCTTTTCATTTTCTGTTGCCACATTTTCCATTTCGGCTTCGCAAGCCTTTTTTAATTCTTCAAGATCCGGTGGAGGGTTCTGAGTTTCTTCAGACATTCTTCTTCCTTTAGTGCAATAAGTCTTTTTGCTCGTGAGTCTAGCAAAAAATGTGCCCAAATATTGAGACGCATTTTTTAAAATTTGCCTAACAGTGCTTAAATAGGATGGCAATAAAAGACCTTTTGCGTTTCAGAGTGAAACAAAAAGAGGCTCCACTTAAGGGAGCCTCTCCCAACATTCTAGTGGGGACGATTACATCATGCCGCCCATACCACCCATGCCGCCACCCATGCCACCTGGAGGCATAGAAGGCTTGTCTTCCTTCTTCTCTACGATGACACAATCAGTCGTAAGGAGCATAGAAGCGATAGAGGCCGCATTGGAAAGCGCAGTTTTAGTCACCTTTGCAGGGTCGATGACACCAGCCTTGATCAGGTCTTCGTAGGTATCGGTCTTGGCATTGTAACCAAAACCATCTTTTCCTTCCTTGACCTTGTTCACGACAACGGAACCTTCAAGGCCCGCATTGATCACAATCTGGCGGAGAGGTTCTTCAATAGCGCGCTTGATGATTGATGCACCCGTCTTTTGGTCTGCATTTTCGAGCTTGAGTCCATCGATAACACTTGCAGCGCGGATCAAAGCGACGCCACCACCGGCAACGATCCCTTCTTCTACAGCGGCACGAGTGGCGTGCATTGCATCATCCACACGGTCCTTCTTTTCCTTCATTTCCACTTCAGTCGCGGCACCGACCTTGATCACAGCGACACCACCAGCCAACTTGGCGAGGCGTTCCTGGAGCTTTTCACGGTCATAGTCGCTTGTTGTGAGTTCAATCTGTTTCTTGATCTGGCCGATACGAGCCTTAATTTCGTCCGCACTACCCGCACCTTCAACGATGGTGGTGTTGTCTTTGGTAATGGTGATGGACTTGGCTTGACCGAGCACACTGACTGGTGCTTCTTCGAGCTTTCCACCAGTCTCTTCAGATACCAATTGTCCACCGGTAAGGATGGCGATATCCTGTAACATAGCCTTGCGACGGTCCCCAAAGCCAGGAGCCTTTACTGCAGCGACCTTCAGGGTACCGCGGATCTTATTTACAACGAGGGTTGCAAGCGCTTCGCCATCGACATCTTCGGCGATGATCAAAAGGGACTTGCCTTGTTTTGCCACGTGTTCCAAAATCGGAAGAAGATCCTTCATGGAACTGATTTTCTTGTCATAGAGAAGAATGTATGGGGTCTCGAGGGCCACTTCCATGCTTTCTGTGTTGGTCGCAAAGTAGGGGGAAAGGTAACCGCGATCAAATTGCATGCCTTCAACAACATCGAGTACGGTGTCGGCGGTCTTGGATTCTTCAATGGTGATGACACCATCGTTACCGACTTTTTCCATCGCGTTGGCGAGAAGTTCACCAATTTCAGCATCGTTGTTCGCAGAAATAGCTGCTACTTGAGCAATGTGCTGTTTGCTGTTGACTTTCACTGACATCTGAGAAATTTTCTCGATGACGGCGGTGACGGCGGCGTCAATACCGCGTTTGATATCCATCGGATTTGCCCCAGCGGCGACATTTTTCAGTCCTTCGCGGGTAATCGCTTGAGCGAGCACGGTTGCAGTGGTGGTTCCATCACCAGCGGCATCGCTAGTTTTGCTTGCGACTTCGCGGGCCATCTGGGCACCGAGATTCTCGTAAGCATCTTCAAGTTCCACTTCTTTAGCGACAGTGACACCATCTTTGGTGATATTTGGAGCACCGAACGATTTCCCAATCATCACGTTGCGACCCTTAGGCCCCAAGGTGACTTTAACAGCGTTGGCGAGTTTATCTACGCCATTCATCAGGGATTCACGGGCGGCGACATCAAATTTCAATTGTTTTGCCATATAAAACTCCTAAGTCCTTATATTTCTTTTTGTTATAAATTTTAGTTTAGAATTAGAGGATGGCGAAAATATCGCTCTCTTTCACGATCAGGTAAGACTTCCCTTCAGCAGTAACTTCTGTGCCGCTGTATTTGCCATAAAGAACCGTGTCACCCACTTTCACTTCTGTGGCAATGGTTTCCCCTTTCTCGTTTTTCTTTCCTGCGCCAACAGCGATGACTTTGCCTTGCATGGGCTTTTCTTTAGCATTGTCTGGGATAAATAGGCCACTTTGGGTCTTTGTTTCGGCTTCAGCGGGCTCAATCAGAACTCGATCTGCAAGGGGCTTAATCATAGTTATTCTACCTCATTGTTAACATTAGCGGTCACAGTTTGCGACCTGGTTTGTTTGCCAAAACCCATGCAATATCTGTGCCAAATGGTTGTTTTCTATTAAAAATAGGGTAAAAACTTTTTTTTAAGGATGAATGAGAGATCTTTTGGTTTTTAGAATAGAAAAATGAGATAAATAATGGAGCAACGTGTTCAATTTGCGTTATTCGTAAGTAGCTGCTCAAACGAGTATTGTTTCATATTGGAACATTTAGAGCGTTTTTTCTATTTTTGACATCTCTAACTTTTTGATGCTAAAGGTGTTACTGATTTTGTTTCGAATTGAAACATTGCGAAAATAAGCATAAGGTACTATTTTTGGGCCATCAATAAGTGTAAATTAAAGCTCTCTGAGGTACCTCATGTCTTATGCGTCTGTAGCCAAAAATAATTTGGCGAACTTATCCATCAACCCCTATCCTGGACGTGGAATCGTCTTGGGCACGTCACCCTGTGGTGGATATTTTGTTCAAGTGTATTGGATTATGGGGCGCAGCGAAAACAGCCGCAATCGCGTGTTTGTCATGGATGGGGATACTGGTTTTATGCGTACGCAAGCATTTGATGAAAGTAAGCTGACAGATCCAAGTTTGATCATTTATTATCCGGCCCGCCACCTTGATGGTATGCACATTATTACGAACGGCGACCAGACGGACACAATTTTTGATGGCATCAAAGCAGGAAAGACGTTTGAGGGTTCGTTGGATTCTCGTCAATACGAACCGGATGGCCCCAATTTTACGCCGAGAATTTCAGGCATTACTTTTCAAAATGCGGCTCCCGCTGCTTATAAGCTGTCTATCCTCAAGAGCGCTACTAACTCTGAAGATGCGGGTTGTATGCGCTTTACGTACTCCTATGATAAGGCTCTTCCGGGTCTTGGTCATTTTATCTCGACCTACGCAACGGATGGCAAACCGATTCCGAGCTTCCAGGGAGAACCTTTGATGTTGCCAATTCCAGGCACTGCAGAGGAGACGCTCACTATGTATTGGCACGCCTTGAATGCCGATAACCGAGTTTCTTTGATGGTGAAGTGGATTGATCGCAAGACATTTAACGCCGAGACTTTAATTCAGAATAAGCTCGGCTAGTTGAAATTCCCTGAGGGTCGCTGAATGGTGTACCTGAAGTGAATGCTAAACGATAAGAGCGCCTCTCCTTAGGGAGGGGCGCTTTTGCTATAACTCATTGATGGTGATAGGAAAGTACTGTTCATGGCTCGACTATCGTTTTCAACAGCCTGCAATACTTAAGACCTCTTTGTGGCTAATTTCAATGGAGCTAAATCATAGCGTGTCTTTCCATAGAGAGATCCATTTTTTGCCGGGTCACGCCTTTTGCCCATAAATATTTCCCGCCCATCCCCTGTAATATGGCGCTATAGTTGCGGTTGGTTTCCAAACGCGAGACTCATGATTCTTTTCTTACTTGAGGGTGGCCCTTTCTCGGCGGTACTCCATAATAAAGAGGATTATCCCTGCGGTAATCATAATAGAGCAGAGCGTTTGCCCTCGGCTCATTTGGAAGAAGTCATTGCGACCGAGAAAGTTGTCAGGATGACGGAAAAATTCGATGAAGAATCGGAAAATGCCATACCCCATAAGGTAGAGAGCCATCATTTGGTTGCGGAAAAGGGGGAGACGGCGTAGAGTAAAAAGAATGGCAAAGAGAATAAGGCCTTCGAAGCACATCTCATATAGCTGCGAAGGGTGCCGAAGTTGTAAATCGTGAGTCATGGGAAAAAGCATCCCCATGGGACTTGTGGTGACTTCGCCGTAGAGTTCTCCATTTACAAAGTTGCCCCAACGCCCCCAACTATAGCCGAGAGGAACCGCTAAGAATCCGAGGTTGAGTAATTTCCACAGGGGGAGTTTGTTCCTTTTAATACCGGTGATGCCGAAAAAGATGGCGCCCAAGAGTCCGCCGTGGTACGACATTCCTGAGATACCGACAAAGTAAAATCCTTGAAGATCATCATAACGGAAGGGAAGGAGAATTTCCAAAGGATGTGCAAAATAGTGTTGCGGATTGTAAAATAGAACGTAGCCTAACCGGGCGCCGACGAGAATACCGCCGATTACCCATGTGGCAAAACTATCCATTTGTTCTTTGGTGATGCCTATTTTTTCTTTAACGTTGGTGCGCCAAATGACCGCATAACAGGTGGCGAAAGCGAAAAGGTACATGAGACCATACCAGCGTATAGGAAAATTTCCTAACTGGATTGCTGTGCCATCAAAATAGGTCGGTATTAAATTCCACCAAGTAAAATCCATAGGGTACCTCTAACTTTTTTCCCCAGTAGGGATGTTTTGTTTTGCCCAATAATTAATTAAAATACCAGCGACTTGGGTAGCGGGTTGAGATCGAATTTCGCCATGAGCTTGCATAACCACGACAATAATTGCATTTTGAGGATTGGTTTTCTCCTGCGCAAAACCCATGAACCAATCATAGCGACCTTTGGGATCATTGCCATCGAGAGAGCCCGTTTTGCCGCCGATGTCGAGACGTTCTAAATAGCGTCGTGCGATGTTTCGTGGGGAAATATTTTTTCGTGCGGTTCCGTGAGTGGCTGTGCGGAGCATCGCTTGGCGCAGTCCATAATAGGTGTTTTTAGAAAATAGGGTATTGTGTATTGGTTGGGGTTCCATGGGGGCGTAGCCGAGAGCTCGGTTGGAAGACCAAGGAATTTCCAACAGTTGTTTCATGAGGATGGCGCGGATCATAGCCGCCGCTTGAAGTGGAGACAATGTCGTTTCTTGTGTGAAACCACTGGAGGCTTCGGCAAGTCCATACCCTGAATCGGGGGGCGAAAAATTGGATCGCTGAGGAATATTTTCGGGAAATGAATAATTGAACCCTAGTTTTTGAGCCGCATCCTTAAGCCTTGTGCTTCCGACCGCAAAACCCATGAGTGCCATGGGCGGGTTGTATGATTTTGCGTAGGCGTCTTCGAGTGTTGTTGTTGGGCCATGATAATTATTGGGAACTCGAAGCTGGAATTTGTAAAGTGTGTGCGCTTGTCCGATCAACGGAACTTCTGAATCGAGGGTGTATTTCTTGGACTCCATCGCTGCGGCAATGGTGATGGTTTTTGCAAGAGAAGCCGCAGGGAAAGTGGCTCGTATGAGGTAGTCGGGTGCTGTCTGTACGGTGCTATCTTTGCGTTCTCCCCAAGCGAGAATTTCATTTGTTTTAGCATTCACTACTAAAAATAATGCGTTATCCGGGTGATAGCGCCGGAGCATAATATCCATTTGGTGAGCAAGAGATGTGTCTTTTTGAAGAAAAACATGGGTGAGATCTACTCTTTCTTCATTGTCTAAATGAGAAGAAACGTCTGCACGCTGGGGGAGTGTATCCTCGTTTTCTTCTTCCATGAGTCCAATGTCGGGCGAGGCTTCATCAGGTGTGTGGATCTCAGTGGTTTGTGGATTCGTGGATACAAATGCATACTTCCCGCATTGTAGCAGTAGGAAAACACCCAAAAGGATAAGAATGCTCCTGTTGAGGAGTCGTATTTTACGCGGTAAGGGCTTCATTAAAAAGGAGGTGCATTCTTATCCAATGCGTATTAAGAGCGTACCAAATGAAAAATGGTTTTTTTATAGTATTCAAGTTCGGCAATACTTTCGCGGATATCATCCAAGGCTTGGTGTTTTTCCTGTTTTTCGAATTCAGGTAAATTAGGGAACCAGCGGAAGGCTAGCTCTTTCACGGAGGTTACATCTACACTGCGATAGCAAAGCCAATTCGAAATCTTCGGCATATAGCGGTAGAGAAATCGGCGGTCTTGAGTTATTGAATTTCCGCACAATAAATTACCCTTTTCAAGGGTATACTTTTTGATAAAGTCTAAAGTGATGGATTCACAGTCTGATAAGGAATACGGTGAACGACGGACTCGGTCCAC